>NZ_JBKYMO010000041.1:0-21359 GCF_047302915.1 Massilia sp. CT11-108
CCGGTGCAGGCCGCGGCCGAGTCGCCGGCGCTGACGCTGCTGGACGCCATCGATCCCGATGCCCTGACCCCGCGCGAAGCCCTCGAACGCTTGTACGAGCTCAAGCGCCTGGCCTCGGCCTGACGATGCCGCGACGCCGCTCGCTTCTCCTGTTCGTCCTCGCCTGCGCGCTCGCGGGCGGCGCGCGCGCGGACGCCCGCGACGATGACGCGCACCGTTTCGCCATCATCGGCCATGGTTTTACCGATGGCGGCGAAAAACGCCTCAAGCAGGCGCTCGCCGACAATGACGACAAGGACGTCGCCTTCATGGTCGTTACGGGCATCAAGGGTGCGAACGAGCCGTGCACGGACAAGCTGTACCAGAAGCGGCGCGAGCTGATCGACGATGCGCGCCGGCCCGTCATCGTGCTGCCGGCCGGCAGCGACTGGACGGAATGCCGCAACAGCGCCGGCCGCACGAATGCGATCGAGCGCATGAACCGCATCCGCGAACTGTTCTACGGCGAGCCGTCCACGCTGGGCGCGCGCAAGCTGCCGCTGACGCGCCTGTCGATGAGCCCGCGCTTTCGCAGCTATGCGGAGAATGCGCACTGGTCGGTCGGCAAGGTGCTGTACGCAACCGTCAACATGCCGGCCAATAACAACCACTACCTGAACGAAGCGGGCCGCAACAGCGAGTACGAGGACCGGCTCGTCGCGAACCGCTTCTGGCTGCACCGGCTGTTTGCCATCGCCAGGCGCGACAAGCTGGAAGCGATCGTGCTGTTTTCCGAAGGCGACGTGAAGGCGTTGTCGCAGCCGACGGGCCTGCGCGCCCTGCTGCGCGGCGCCGTGCCGGACAACGACGGCTTCGCGGAGCCGCGCCGCCTGATCCTGTCGCTGGCGCAGAAATTCCGGGGCAAGGTGCTGCTCGTCGACGGCACGCGCGTGCGTGCAAGACCCGTCATCGAATGGCGCGGCAATGTCGGCCATCTTGCGGCCGGTGCGGATGCATTGGAGGTGATGGTGAATCCGGAGACGAAGACCTTGTTCAGGGTCGATCCCCGCAAGGTCGAGACGGCGAAGTAAGACTGTCGAGAAGCAAAACAACGTCATCCCCGCGCAGGCGGGGATCCAATTTGCACGCGTCATCACGACGCCGACAGAACTTGGGTTCCCGCCTTCGCGGGAACGACGAGTCAAGAGTGCGCTTTACTGCAGCGGCTGGCTACGGAAGTGGTCGCCCTCTTCGCTGTCGTCGATCTCGCCGTGACCGTGGTCATGGCCGTGGGCGCCGTGCACGTGGCCGTGCGCGATCTCTTCCGGCGTGGCGGCACGCACGTCGATCACGGACAGGTCGAAGCGCAGGGCCATGCCGGCCAGCGGGTGATTGCCATCCAGCACGACCTTGTCGTCGGCCACTTCGGTGACGGTGAAGATGACCGGCTCTTCGTCGCTGCCCTCGGCCATGCCTTCGAACTGCATGCCGACTTCGATCGGTTCCGGCAGGCGGTTGCGCTCCTCGACCTTCACCAGGTTCGGATCGTAGTCGCCGAACGCGTCTTCCGGCTCGATCTGGATGGTCGACGTGTAACCCACGTCCTTGCCGTCCAGCTCTTCTTCGATCTTCGGCAGCGTGTTCTCGTAGCCACCGTGCAGGTAGACCATCGGCTGGGCGCCGTCTTCGATCAGGTTGTTCTGGGCGTCGGACAGTTTATAGTTGACCGACACAACCGTGTTCTGGGCAATCTTCATTGCACTTCCTTTCGTGGGTAAGGCTGCGATTATAACCCTACCACCGCTTTGCCCCGGCCGGCGCTGGTTATAATGGACCCATGCAAAAATTACAGCTCCTCGGCAATATCACGCCCGCCCAGTTCCTCCGCGATTACTGGCACAAGAAACCCCTGCTCATCCGCCAGGCCATCCCCAATTTCAAACCGCTGGTCAAGGTGGACAAGCTGGCCGAGCTGGCCAGGCTGAACCACGTCGAGTCGCGCCTCGTGACGCTCACCGACGGCAGCTGGGACATGCAGCACGGCCCGCTGGCCGAACTGCCGCCCAAAAGCCAGCGCGAATGGACCATGCTCGTGCAGGGCGTCAACCTGCACGACCCGAAGGCCGATGCCCTGCTGCGCCAGTTCCGTTTCGTGCCGGACGCGCGCCTGGACGACCTGATGGTCAGCTATGCGACGGACGGCGGCGGCGTCGGCCCGCATTTCGACTCCTACGACGTGTTCCTGCTGCAGGCCCAGGGCAAGCGCCGCTGGCGCATCGGCGCGCAGCAGGACCTGACGCTGGTCGAGGGCCTGCCGCTGAAGATCCTCGCCAACTTCGAGCCGGAAGAAGAGTTCGTGCTGGAACCGGGCGACATGCTGTACCTGCCGCCGCACTACGCGCACGACGGCGTCGCCGAGGGCGAATGCATGACGTATTCGATCGGCTTCCGCTCGCCGTCGTTCCAGGAACTGGGCGAAGCCTTCCTGCAGTTCATGGCCGACTCCATCGACCTGCCGGGCCGCTATGCCGACCCGGGCCTGCAGCCCGCGAAGAACCCGGCCGAGATCCCGCGCGACATGCTGGCCACCGTCACCGAAGAACTGAACAAGGTGCGCTGGGACGAGGAAGACGTCACGATCTTCATGGGCGAATACCTGTCCGAGCCGAAGCACAACGTGTTCTTCACGCCGGTCCCGAAGCCGCTGACGGTGGGCCGCTTCATGGAACAGGCTGCGAAAAAGGGGCTGAAACTGTCGCCCAAGACGTTGATGCTCTACCGCGGCAAGCACGTGTTCATCAACGGCGAATCGTTCGCCGTGGGACGTGCGGACAAGGTCGTGCTGGACGTGCTCGCCAACGAGCGGGCCCTGGCAGGCAGTCTGCTCGACCAGGCGTCGGACGACGTGCTGGAAGCGCTGTACACCTGGTACCAGGACGGCTGGATCGAGCTCGGCTGACATGAACGCGTCCTTCGACACCCGCGCCGCATTCCAGCAGCAGCTGGGCGAGGTATGGGCACGGGCACGGGCGACGCTCGTCATGTTCGATCCGGACTTTACGTTGTTCCGGCTGGGCGCGCCGGACGTGGACGCGGCACTGCGCCGCTTCCTGCACGCCGGCGGCCGCCTGCGGCTGGCGCTGCACGATCCCGCGCACCTGGAGCGGGAAGCACCGAGGTTCCTGCGCCTGCTGCGCGATCATGCGCACGGCATCGAGTGCCGATGCACGCCACGGGCGCTGCGCGAGCTCACGGATTCGTTCTGCATCGCGGACGGCCTGCACATCGTGCGGCGCTTTCACAGCGATCACCTGCGCGGTGAGGCGGTCTTTGATGCGCCGCAACAAACTGAGCTGTCGCGGCTGCGTTTTGACGCCATTTGGGCAGAATCACAACCTGGTCTGCGGGCCAGTGTTTCCGGGCTGTAAATACCTGCTTTGACTTGGTTTTCTCTATGAGAACTAGCGCACGGACAAGGTGTGTCGGATTGCTAGAAGATGAACATTGCCCGACCTGGCAACTGTTACGTCTTGACACGACTTTTCTATTGCGATTCAGTAAATTTGGCTATAATATCGGGTTAGGAAGGTTCCGTTGTCTGTAGGCACTTTTTCCAAAGTATACAAACAAGAGAATTCCTGACGAGCGATAATTACCGGTAATTATTCATCGCACCACCCTTTTGAATTAATTAAGGAAAAACCATGAAAAAATCTCTGCTGATCGTTTCCCTGCTGGCTGTTGCTCTGGCTGCTTGCTCGAAGAAAGAAGAAGCTCCTGCTGCTGCTCCGGCTCCGGCTGCTGAGACCGCTGCTCCGGCTGCTGCTCCGGCCGCTCCGGCTGCTGACGCTGCCGCTACCCCGGCTGCTCCGGCCGCTGCTGACGCTGCTGCTTCGGCCGCTTCGGCTGCTGCTTCGGCTGCTTCGGCTGCTGCTGACGCCGCTTCGGCTGCTGCTGCTCCGGCTGCTTCGAAGTAATTCGAATCGCGCTAAAGAAACCGGCCTGCGGGCCGGTTTTTTTACGTCTGCAGGTTTTGCACACGGCGCGCGGCACGGGGTGCCCGCCCTACGAATTATGCGAGCCCACCAATAAAAAAACCGGCCAAATGGCCGGTTTTTTATCGAAGCGAGGCGGCGTTATTTCAACTCGTCCGCCAGCAGCTTGAGGATCTTGGCGCCGGTCGGCGACGTTTCCGGCTTGCCGTCGTTCGTCTGCACGGTCACGTCGGTCGAGGTCGCGCCCTGTGCCGTCGACACGATCACGCGGTATTTCTGCGCTTCCTTGTTCTTGTCTTCGCTACCAAACAGCTTGCTGAAGAAACCTTCCTTCTTGACCGCGTCCGGATCGACGTAGCGCACGAAATAAATGCCCTGCACGCGGTCGCGGTCTTCCACCGTGAAGCCGACGCGGTCCAGCGCCAGGCCCACGCGGCGCCATGCGCGGTCGAAGCCTTCGTCGACGACGACCTTGTTGCCTTCGAGCTTGGCGTGCTGCGGTTCCAGCGGGGCGTTCGTCACGAACGCGGTCGCTTCCTTGACCTTGGTGCCGGTCAGCTGGGCCATCAGGCGGCCCAGGAATTCCGCTTCCAGCTCCGGATCGTTCGGACGCGCGGTCCAGGTGGCCTGCTCCTTCTGCGGACCGGTCAGCACTTCTTCCGCGCCGCGGTGGCTGATGTAGATCTCGGTCGAACCGTCCGGACGGCGCTCCAGGCGGGTGCGGAACTTGTCGCGCTCGCCGGTCGAATATGCGGAATCGAAGACCTTGCCGATGGTGCGGCGGATGAAGTCCTGCGGGATCTTGGCGCGGTTCTCGGCCCAGTTCGTTTCCATGATGCCGGTCTGCGGCGACTCGGTCTCGACGGTGAAGCCCGAGTTATGCCAGAACTCCAGCAGTTGCGGCCACAGTTGTTCCGGCGTTTCCTTGATCACGAGCCAGCGCTGGTTGCCGTTGCGCTCGATGCGGATGGTGTCGGTGGGCACCTGGCCGATCTGTTCGCCGGACGTGGCCGCGATGGCCGGTGCGGCGCCGCGCTGCTGCTGGAAGCCGGACGCGGTGGCGATGCCTTTGCCATCCGGCACGGCGTAGCGGTTGTCCTTCTGCAGTTGGGTCAGGTCGGGCGGAATGTCCAGCGGTGCCGCTTTCTTGGAAGCCTTGTAGTCCACCTTGTCCGATTCGAACACGGTCGTGCACGCGGCCAGGCTCAACGCGATGGCGGTCAGGGCCACGGTGCGGGCTGCGGTGGAAGTCATCATCTTGCGATTCGTCATATCGTTAAAGCTGGTAATCAAAGAACGCCGGAAGCGCGCAGCGCGGTGCGGACGGTGTCGTGGTATTGCGCGGACAGCGGGGCCAGCGGCAGGCGCAGGCCGGCCGGCATCTTGCCCATCTCGGCCAGCGCCCATTTCACCGGCACGGGGTTCGGCTCGACGAACAGTTTGCTGTGCAGGTCCAGCACGCGGTTGTTGATCTCGATGGCGCGGGCAGCTTCGCCGTTCAGCGCGGCCTTGCACATCTCGGCCATCGCGCGCGGTGCCACGTTCGCGGTCACGGAGATGTTGCCGGCGCCGCCGCACAGCATCAGCGCCAGTGCGCTCGCGTCGTCGCCCGAGAACACGCCGAACGATTTGCCCTTGCCGGCAAACGAACGGTCGATATCGCGCAGCAGTTCGATGCCGCGGGCCAGGTTGCCGGTCGCGTCCTTGATGCCGACGATGTTGTCGATGGCGGCCAGGCGCAGCACGGTCTCGTTGCTCATGTCGGCCACGGTCCGGCCCGGCACGTTGTACAGGATCACCGGCAGGTCGGTCGATTCGGCGATCGCCTTGAAGTGGCGATACATGCCTTCCTGCGACGGACGGTTGTAGTACGGGACGACTTGCAGCGAAGCGTCCGCGCCGACTTCCCTGGCGTGACGGGTCAGCGCGATCGCTTCGACCGTCGAATTGCCGCCCGTGCCGGCGATGACCGGAATGCGGCCGGCGATGTGGTCGACGGTCAGCTTGATCAGTTCGCAGTGTTCGTCCGGGCTCACGGTGGCCGACTCGCCGGTCGTGCCGACGATGCAGATTGCGTCCGTACCTTCCGCCACATGCCAGTCGAGGAGTTGGCGCAGGCTGTCCCTGTCCAGACTTCCATCCTCGAACATCGGAGTGACGATTGCTACTATGCTGCCCTTAATCATAATCAGTGGACCGTGCCGTTAATAAATAAATGTCGATTGTAGCGGATAGCCTGGCGTTATGGTTCATTCCACACCATATAAATGGCATGGTTACAGGTTGGTTACATATCGAGCCTGATTGCTCCCGGATCGACCTCCAGCCCCGCCGCGCACAGCCTTTGTACGCGGGCCGGACGGGGCGACTCGATGATCCCATCCTCGTAGGCGAGCACCTTCAAGCCATGGCGCGCGGCGGCGTCCAGCAGTTCGCCGGGCGCCAGCAGGAACGCCGGATTGGATGGTTTGCCGAAGCGTTCGTTCCCGAGCGCGAACGTTTCGTAGACGAGGATCCCGTTCGGTGCCAGCGCGCCCGCGAGATGCGCGAACAGCGGCCGGTGCAGGTAGTTCGTGACGACGATGCCGGCGAATCGTCCCGGCGCGAATGGCCATGTGCTGCCCTCCGCTTCGAGGTCATGCTGCAGGGTCGCGATGCCGGGACCGGCCGCCGCAGGCGAGATCCAGCGTCTCGCCGGCCGGAACGACCGGCGCCCAGCGCGCGACCCAGGTTGATGGATAGTCCGTCACGAGTAGAAGGTCAGGAATAAGTCAGTCCCATGACTTCGCGCACGTCGCGCATCGTTTCCTGCGCCAGCTTGCGCGCCTTCTCGCAGCCGTCGGCGACGATGGCGCGCACGAGCGACGGATCGTCGACGTACTGCTGCGCGCGCTCGTGCATCGGCTCCTGCTCGGCCAGCACGGCTTCCACGACGGGCTGCTTGCATTCGAGGCAGCCGATGCCGGCGCTCGTGCAGCCCTTCATGACCCAGTCCTTCGTATTCGCATCGGAATAGACTTCGTGCAGCTGCCACACCGGGCATTTCAGCGGATCGCCCGCGTCGCTGCGGCGCACGCGCGCCGGGTCGGTCGGCATCGTGCGGATCTTCTTCGTCACCGACTCCGGATCCTCGCGCAGCGAGATCGAGTTGCCGTAGCTCTTGGACATCTTGCGGCCGTCGAGGCCCGGCAGGCGCGCCGCCTCCGTCAGCTTCACTTGCGGCTCGACGAGGATGATCTTGCGGCTGCCTTCCAGGTAGCCGAACAGGCGCTCGCGGTCGATGTTCGACAGGCTGCCCGCTTCGTCCAGCATGGCCTGCGCCTGTTCCAGCGCCGCGTCATCGCCTTCCTGCTGGTACGCGGTGCGCAGTTCCGCATACAGCTTGGCGCGCTTGCTGCCCAGCTTTTTGACGGCGTCCAGCGCCTTCTGCTCGAAGCCCGGTTCCTTGCCGTACAGGTGGTTGAAGCGGCGCGCGATCTCGCGCATCATCTCGATGTGCGGCACCTGGTCCTCGCCCACCGGCACCTGCGTGGCGCGGTAGATCAGCACGTCGGCCGCCTGCAGCAGCGGGTAGCCGAGGAAGCCGTAAGTCGCGAGGTCGCGGTTGGCCAGGTTCTCGATCTGGTCCTTGTACGTCGGCACGCGCTCGAGCCAGCCGAGCGGCGTGGCCATCGACAGCAGCAGATGCAGTTCCGCGTGCTCCGGCACTTTCGACTGGATGAAGATCGTGGCCTGGGCCGGGTCGATGCCGGCCGCCAGCCAGTCGATGACCATGTCCCACGTGCTTTTCTCGATGATCGCCGGGTCGTCGTAATGCGTGGTCAGCGCGTGCCAGTCGGCGACGAAGAACAGGCAAGGCAGTTCGGACTGCATGCGGATCCAGTTCTTCAGGGCCCCATGGTAGTGGCCAAGGTGCATCAGCCCGGTCGGGCGCATGCCGGAAACGACACGGTCGGGAAACATAGCGGTATCAGGTCAGGAGAAAATTCAGGGGATAGACGATCAGGTGCAGTAAAAGGTTCGCGATCACGCCGACCCAGAACAGCCAGTAGCCGATCACCTTCAGGAAGATCAGCGCGAGCAGGATGATGAAACCGTACGGTTCCAGGCGCGCGAACTGGAATGCGGCCTTGTGCGGCAGGATGGAAAACAGCACGCGGCCGCCATCCATCGACGGGATCGGCAGCAGGTTGAACGCCATCAGCCACAGATTCGTCTGCACACCCGCCTCGGCCACGAGGTGAGGGAACGGCTCCTGCACGCCGAAGTAGTCGAGGAAAATCCCCAGCAGGAGCCAGATCAGCGCCATCAGGAAGTTTGCGCCCGGACCGGACAGCGCGACCCATGCCATGTCGCGCTTCGGATTGCGCATCTGGCCGTAGTTGATCGGCAGCGGTTTCGCGTAGCCGAACACGAAGTGCACCGTCAGGTACATCACCACCGGAATGACGATGGTGCCGATCGGGTCGATGTGGGCCAGCGGGTTGAAAGTGGTACGCCCGGCGGCGTGTGCGGTGTTGTCCCCGAAGCGTTTCGCGACGAACGCCTGGGCGGCGTCGTGCATCGTCAGCGCAAAGAGGACAGGCAGTGCATACACTGCCAGATTGCGTATGAGTTCATCCATAACCTGCGATTCTATCAGAGCGCGCGGGCGCGGCGGCCCCGGCCTACAGGCCGAACGCGGCCGGATTGCCCCGGCCTTCGCGTACGAGCTCGGCGTCAGGCCCCGTGAGGTCGACGATGGTGGTGGGTTCGAGCGTGCCGGCGCCGCCGTCGATCACGAGCTCGATCTGCCTGTCGAGACGCTCGCGCACCTCGTCGGGATCGGACAGCATGTTGTCGTCGCCCGGCAGTTGCAAGGTCGTGCCGATCAAGGGTTCGCCCAGTTCTTCCAGCAGCGCCAGCAGGATCGCGTTTTCCGGCACGCGGATGCCGATCGTCTTGCGCGACGGGTGCGACAGCCTGCGCGGCACTTCCTTCGTCGCTTCCAGGATCACCGTGTACGGCCCCGGCGTGACAGCCTTCAATTGCCGGTACTGGCGGTTGTCGACGCGCGCATACGTGGCGATCTCGGACAGGTCGCGCACGAGCAGCGTCAAATGGTGCTTCTCGTCGACGCCGCGGATGCGCCTCAGCTTTTCGACGGCCGCCTTGTCATCGAGGCGGCATACGAGGGCGTACGCGGAATCGGTGGGCGCGGCGACGATGCCGCCGCCCTGGATGATCTGCGCGGCCTGGCGGATCAGGCGCGCCTGCGGATTCTGGGGATGGACTTCGAAATACTGGGTCATCGCGCGAACCCCGACTGGCGCAGCGCCTGGAGGGCCGCGATGCGTTCTTCCATCGGCGGGTGCGACGCGAACAGTGCGCCCCAGCCGCTGCCGTGGCCGGAAATGCCCGACGCGGCCATCGACTGCGGCAGCGCGCCCGGATGCATGCCGGCCAGGCGTGCGAGCGCATGCTGCATCGGCTGCGGGCTGCCCAGCAGCTGGGCCGAACCGGCGTCCGCGCGGAATTCGCGCTGGCGCGAGAACCACGCGACGATGATCGACGCGACGATGCCGAACAGGATCTCGCACACGAACACGGTGATCGCGTAGCCGAAGCCCGGCCCGCGCTCGCCGTTCCCGCGGCGGAACACGACGTTGTCGACGAAGAAGCCGACCACGCGCGCGAGGAACACGACGAACGTGTTCACCACGCCCTGGATCAGCGTGAGCGTGACCATGTCGCCGTTGGCCACGTGCGCGATCTCGTGGCCCAGCACGGCCTCGACTTCCTCGCGGTTCATGTTGGCGAGCAGGCCCGTCGACACGGCCACCAGCGCGGAATTTTTAAAAGCGCCCGTCGCGAACGCATTCGGCTCGCCCTCGTACACGGCCACTTCCGGCATCGCGATGCCCGCGCGCTGCGCGAGATTGCCCACGGTGCTCAGCAGCCACGCTTCGGTGGCGTTGCCGGGCTGTTCGATGACGCGGGCGCCGGTGGACATCTTCGCCATCGGCTTGCTCATCAACAGGGAAATGATGGACCCCGTGAAGCCCACGACGAGCGAGAACACGAGCAGCGCCCCGACGTTGATGCCCTGCCCGCCGACCGGACGCCCGACGCCGAGGACGTTCAGCACGATCGACAGCACGAGCACGACGGCGAGGTTGGTGGCGAGGAACAGCAGTATGCGCTTCATCTGGGGAGCCTCAGGATGGGTTCAATATCAGTCCGACAAGATAAGGGCTGGATGTTGAAATTTCAAGCCCGGCACGTCGTTCCCGCGGAAGCGGGAACCCATACTGAGTTACCGAAATCGATCAATTTGCGGGCCACTGGCGATCGCGACGTCGGACGTTCAGCATGGGTCCCCGCCTTCGCGGGGACGACGGTGTGCTTAGAACCAGTCATGCCAAACCGGCGTGACCCCGCTCGGCAGCGGCGGCAACTGATCGAACTCGACGCGCGATTCCCCCGGTGCATGAAAATCCGTCCCGCGCGATGCGAGGAAACCGTAGCGGCGCGCCACTTCGGCATACGTCGCGTACTGGTCCGGCGTATGGCTGCCCGTGACGACCTCGATGGCATTGCCGCCGAGCTGCTTGAACTCGTCGAACAGCGCGCCCTCGGCCGTCGCGTCGAAGCGGTAGCGGCCCGGGTGCGCGATCACGGGGATGCCGCCGGCCGCGCGGATCCAGCCCATCGCATCGGCCAGCGTCGCCCAGCGGTGCGGCACATACCCCGGCTTGCCTTCCGTGAGATAGCGGCGGAAGACCTCCGACGTGTTGGAACACTTGCCGAGCTCGCACAGGTAGCGCGCGAAATGGGTGCGCGACAGCAGGTCCGGATTGCCGACGTATTTCAGCGCGCCTTCGTAGGCGTTCGGAATGCCGGCCTGGTCGAGCTGGGCGGCGATCTCGCGCCCGCGCGCGTCGCGCCCGTTGCGCGTGGCGGCCAGGCCCTGCACGAGGGTCGCATTGTCTTCGTCGACCTGCAGGCCAACGAGGTGCACGGTCTCGCCGGCCCACGTCACGGAAATTTCCACGCCCGGCACGAAGCGCATGCCCAGTTCCTCGGCCTTCGCGCGTGCGGCCTTGATACCGCCGACCTCGTCGTGATCCGTCAGCGCCCATGCATCGACACCGCCCTTGCGGGCATACGCGGCCACGGCGGCGGGTGCGAGCACGCCGTCGGAGACGTTGGAGTGGCAGTGGAGATCGACTTTCATGGGCAGCATCCGGACAGGGTATCGTTTCGAAATACCATTGTACGCAATGTCAGCCCGCGAGGAACGCCTCGATCATGCGCGCCAGCACTTCGGGTTGATCGTGGTGCAGCATGTGGCCGGCATCCGGCATCATGCGCGGCGTGACTTTCGCCAGTTGCGCGAGCCGGCGGTCGACTTCGTGGCGCGCTTCTTCTTTCGGCCCCATCCAGCGCCACATGTCCGTGTGCTCGGCCTCGACCCACAGCACGGGCGCCGTGATGCGGCGCCAGCACGCGAGCACCTCTTCCACCTGGTACAGCAGCGGCCCCGGCATCTTGTGCGCCGGATCGCCCAGGATTTCCCACTCGCCCTGCGCGTTCTGCGCGGCCCAGTGCTGCGCGAGGAAGGCGGCGCGGTCGGCCGGCAGGCGCGGGTTCGTCTTCCGCAGGCGCGTCGCGACATCAATCAGGCTCGCGTAGCCGCGCATGACGGGCGGGGCTTTCACTTCGTCGAGCCACTTGGCGTAGCGGCCCGGCGCCTGTTCGGGACGCGTGGCGGGCAATCCGAAGCCTTCCAGGTTGATCAGCTTTGCGATGCGTTCCGGCCGCACGCCCGCATACACGCTCACGATGTTGCCGCCCATGCTGTGGCCCAGCAGGTTCACGGGTTCGCCGGGCGAATAATGGTCGAGGATCGCTTCCAGGTCGGCGAAGTAGTCCGGGAACCAGTACGTGTCGTTGCCGGAGCGCCCGGTCAGGCCAAAGCCGCGCCAGTCGTGGGCGATGACGTGCCAGTCGCCCTGCAACGCGTCGACGACGAACTGGAACGAGGCCGACATGTCCATCCAGCCATGCGCCATGAACAGCTTGGGCGCGCCCTCGCGGCCCCAGTGGCGGACGTGGGTGCGCAGGCCGCGGATGGTGAGGAATTCGGAGCGGGACGGTGTCATGGCAGTTCCTGTTTTCGAGTTAAATTAGTACGACCGTTCGCATTATAAGCACGAAGCTTGCAATCCTGCTGGACGGCCCCATCTGGCCTGCTTACGAGCGTAAAAGCGTAAAATACGGGCATCTCAACCTTCCGCGAGCACTTCATGGCGATTTACCAGCTGGGCGAAGATGCGCCCGAGATCGATCCTTCGGCCTATATCGCCGATTCGGCCACCTTGATCGGCAAAGTGACGGTCGAGGCGGATGCCTCGGTGTGGTCCGGCGTGACGATCCGCGGCGACAACGAGCGCATCAGGATCGGTACCGGCAGCAATGTCCAGGAAGGCACGGTAATGCACACGGACATGGGCTTTCCGCTCGTGCTCGGCAAGAACGTCACCGTCGGCCACCAGGCGATGCTGCACGGCTGCACCATCGGCGACGGCGCGCTGATCGGCATCCAGGCCGTGGTGCTGAACGGCGCGAAGATCGGCAAGGGCTGCCTCGTGGGCGCCGGCGCCGTGGTCACCGAAGGCAAGGAGTTCCCGGACGGTTCGCTGATCCTGGGCGCCCCGGCCAAGGTGGTGCGCACGCTCACGGAAGACGACCTGCTCCGCCTCCAGCGCAGCGCCGAAAGCTATGTCCTGCGCGGCAAACGCTTCAAGGCGGAGCTCAAGAAAATCGGATAAAGAATGACGACTGATACCAGCAAGGACACCCTCCAGAAATTCATCTTCGACAACGCAGCCGTACGCGGCGAGCTCGTCGAGATTTCCAACGCGTGGCGCGAGATCCAGTCGCGCCACGTCTACCCGAAGGCGGTGCGCGCCTTGCTGGGCGAAATGGTCGCCGCGGCGGCGCTGCTGTCCGCCAACCTCAAGTTCAACGGCTCGATCGTCATGCAGATCCATGGCGACGGCCTGGTGAAGCTGCTCGTCGTCGAGTGCGACGCGAACCTGCGCCTGCGCGCCACCGCCAAGCTGAGCGAAGGCGCCGAGGTGCCGGACGACGCCTCCGTCGCCCAGCTGCTGAACCAGCATGGCCACGGCCGCTTCGTGATCACGCTCGACCCGCAGGACAAGGTCCCGGGCCAGCAGCCTTACCAGGGCGTCGTGCCGCTCGTCGGCGAGGACATCGCGACCGTCATCGAGAACTACATGCTGCGCTCGGAACAGATGGACACCAAGCTGTGGCTGGCGGCCGACGAGAACGTCGCGCGCGGCCTGCTGCTGCAAAAGCTGCCGCGCAATTCCAGCATCGAAGGCCAGGTCAAGCAGGCCAGCGAGGAAGAAGACCTCGAGACGTGGACCCGCGCCGTCATGCTGGGCCAGACCCTGAAGCAGGAAGAACTGCTCACGACCGACGTGGAAACGCTGCTCCGGCGCCTGTTCTGGGAAGAGACGATCCGCGTGTTCGACCCGCTGCATCCGGAATTCCACTGCACCTGCTCGCGCGAAAAAGTGGGCAATATGCTCAAGATGCTGGGCAAGGAAGAAGTCGAGTCCGCCCTGCACGACCTGGGCGAACTGGGCATCAACTGCGACTTCTGCGGCAAGCACTACGGCTTCGATGCCGTCGACTGCGCGCAATTGTTCGCCAGCGACACGACGGCCGACGCCGTGGCGCCTGCCTCCAGCGTCAAGCATTGATCCCACGGGGACGTCATTGGCGTCCTCTATCATTCTGATTGGGAATATAAACTGTCGCTATCGATGGTTCCTGTTAAGCTGTCATCAATGACACTGAGACAGGAGAACACCATGAGCAACATCAATATCGGCATTAGCACCGAAGACCGCGCGAACATCGCCAACGCCCTGTCGCGCGTCCTCGCGGACAGCTACATGCTGTACCTGAAGACCCACAACTTCCACTGGAACGTGACGGGTCCGATGTTCCAGACGCTGCACATCATGTTCATGGAACAGTACACGGAACTGTGGAACGCGCTGGACAACATTGCCGAACGCATCCGCGCCCTCGGTCATTTCGCACCGGGCACCTATGCCCGCTTCGTGGAACTGTCGTCGATCAAGGAAGAAGCCAGCGTGCCGAACGCGCAGGAAATGATCCGTCAGCTCGTCGACGGCCAGGAGGCGCTGATCCGCACCGTGCGCGAGGCGTTCAAGATTGCCGACGAGGCCAATGACCAGCCGAGTGCCGGCATGCTGAGCGACCGCATGGAAATCCACGAAAAGAATGCGTGGATGCTGCGTTCGTTCCTCGAGAACGGCCAGTCGGCCTGATCCCGCCGCTTCTGCCGCGGACGCCCCTGATCAGGGATCGATGCGGCATCCTCTTTATTGCCGATCAGAAGTTAACCGGCAGCCGTGTCGGAATTCCCTGATTCCGGATGACCGGCCGGTTCAACTTGCGCTGCATCAATTGGCTTAAATCAACGATGCGTTTCAATGGCCTCCAGTGTGCGAACTCGTGCACTTAAGACCGGGAATGTGTCGCTTTTTCGCGTCCCGTTTTGCAAACTTTTGGAGAACCGGATGAAATCAGTACGTGCCAATGATGCAACCACCAACGCCAACACAGCCACAACCCAGGGCGCGCCCCGTAAAGTGGTCGCCCGCTATCCCATCGCCACGATCGGTTCGCGCACCCGCCGCGGTGGCGAAGTCGTGCTCGCGTCGCAGGGCGAGCACGCGGACGATTTCCGCATCGCCTGCGTCGGCGACCGGGTACGCTATCCGGACGGCAGCGAGAGCGTGATCGTGTCGGGCGCCGGGCATGCGTCGACGTATGCGAACCGGCCGATTGCCCTCGTGGGCAGCCATATCGCGAACGGCGACCGCATCGTCGCGCGTGCGCAGAGCATCGGCGAGATCGTCGTCGTGGAAGGAGAACCGATTCCCGGCCTGCTGGAGCCGGGCTATGCGCCGCCGTCCGCTGTCGGGGCCGGCGTCTGATAGGGGCGACCGTCGGCGTGCGCGGCTGCAATCAGGTGCGGCAGCGAACGCCGGCGGGCGCGAGTCTCTTGATTAATTGGGCGCGCCGCCGGCCGGACGGTGCAAGTCGATCACCTTCATGATGGCCAGCAGACTGTCGAGGCCCATCTCGCCGCGGTTCATGGCCGCGGCGAGCAGGTCGCGCGGCACGCCGGCCGCTGCGGCCAGGTGGGTGAGGCCCGCGGAGCGTGCGACCAACCTCAGCGCCTCCGTCATGGTGTCGGGATCGCCGGCATCGAACGCGGCGGCGAGGTAGCCTGCAACGGCCTCGAGCGTGTCGAGCGCCGGCGGGGAAGATTCCGCGGGGGTCATGGCGTGCCCTTCTTGACCTTCGGCGGCGGTGGCGGCGGCGGTTCCGTCATCATGACGGCCGGCTTCTCGTCCTTGCGCAATACCTGCACGAAGATTTCGTTCGACTTGATCATGCCCAGTTCGTAGCGCGCGCGTTCCTCGACGGCGCCGAGGCCATCCTTCAGGTCGCGTACTTCCGATTCCAGCTTGGCGTTACGGGCTTTCAGCTGCTCGGTCTTGGCACGGGACGCAGCCACCTGGGATTCCAGGTCGGCCACGGTAAGCCAGCCGCCCTTCCCCAGCCACAGGGGATACTGGATCAGCAGCAGCAGGGCTGCCAGGGCAAGGGTGATGAGGCGCATGGATGAATACGGCAGGCGGGATGTCGACACGAGCCCGGCGAACGAACCCGTGTCCATACTACTCGCTTACTTCAGGTTGTAGAAAGCGTCGCGGCCCGGGTAGCTGGCGATGTCGCCCAGGTCTTCCTCGATGCGCAGCAGCTGGTTGTATTTCGCCATGCGGTCCGAACGCGACAGCGAGCCCGTCTTGATCTGCAGGGCGTTCATGCCGACGGCGATGTCGGCGATGGTCGAGTCCTCGGTCTCGCCCGAACGGTGCGAGATCACGGCCGTGTAGCCCGCGCGCTTGGCCATCTCGATGGCGGCGAAGGTTTCGGTCAGCGTGCCGATCTGGTTGATCTTGATCAGGATCGAGTTGGCGATGTCCTTCTGGATGCCTTCTTTCAGGATCTTGGTGTTGGTGACGAACAAATCGTCGCCCACCAGCTGGACTTTCTTGCCCAGGGCGGCGGTGAGCGTTGCCCAGCCTTCCCAGTCGCCTTCGGCCATCGCGTCCTCGATCGAGATGATCGGGTACTTGTCGCACCAGGTCGCCAGCATGTTGGTGAAGTCCTGGGCCGACAGCTGCAGGCCGCCTTCGCCTTCCAGCACGTATTTGCCGTCCTTGTAGAACTCGCTGGCGGCGCAGTCCAGGCCGATGGCGATGTCCTGGCCGGCCACGTAGCCTGCCTGCTCGATCGCTTGCATGATCAGCTTGATGGCTTCTTCATGGTTCGCGACGGACGGGGCGAAGCCGCCTTCGTCGCCGACGGCGGTGTTCAGGCCCTTGCTGTGCAGGATTTTCTTCAGCGTGTGGAACACCTCGGCGCCGTAGCGCACGGCTTCCTTGAACGACGGGGCGCCGACCGGGATGATCATGAATTCCTGGATGTCCAGGTTGTTGTCGGCGTGCGCGCCGCCGTTGATGACGTTCATCATCGGCACCGGCATCTGCATCGCGCCCGAACCGCCGAAGTAGCGGTACAGCGGCAGGCCGGCTTCTTCGGCGGCGGCCTTGGCGACGGCCATGGAGACGGCCAGCATCGCGTTCGCGCCCAGGCGGCTCTTGTTCTCGGTGCCGTCCAGGTCGATCAGGGTGCGGTCCAGGAATGCCTGTTCGTTGGCGTCCAGGCCCATGATGGCTTCGCTGATCTCGGTGTTGATGTTCTCGCAGGCCTGCAGCACGCCCTTGCCGAAGTAACGCTTCGGATCGCCGTCGCGCAGCTCGATGGCTTCGCGCGAACCGGTCGAGGCGCCCGACGGGACGGCGGCGCGACCCATCACGCCGGATTCCAGCAGCACATCGCACTCGACGGTCGGATTGCCGCGCGAGTCGATGATTTCGCGGCCGATGATATCAACGATAGCACTCATGGTTCTTTAATCTCCAGAAAGTAAGAATCGATACAGTCGCGCCTAGCCGCAGGGCGCGCTTTATTGAGCCCGTCATTCCCGCGCAGGCCTCGGCGGCCCCGCGGGAATCCATACCGAGCCACTTCGATACGCTCAGCATGGGTCCCCGCGTTCGCGGGGACGACGTCGTTACGCTTACGGAACGACGTGGTACGCCACGTTCCTGTTATTGAAAGTCCGATTCGATAAAGCCGGCCTTCTTGACGATACGGTCGAGGTCGACCAGGGTGGTCAGCAAATCCTTCATGCGGGCGAGCGGCACGGCGTTCGGGCCGTCCGACAGCGCGCACGCGGGATCCGGGTGGGTTTCCATGAACAGGCCCGACACGCCCGCCGCGACCGCGGCGCGCGCCAACACGGGCACGTGCTCGCGCTGGCCGCCGGACGACGTCCCCTGCCCGCCCGGCAGCTGCACCGAGTGGGTGGCGTCGAACACGATCGGGCAGTTCGACTCGCGCATGATGGCGAGCGAACGCATGTCGGAGACCAGGTTGTTGTAGCCGAACGAGACGCCGCGTTCGCACGCCATGAACTGGTCGTCCGGCAGCCCCGCTTCGCGCGCGGCATTGCGTGCTTTCTCGATCACGTTCTTCATGTCGCCCGGGGCCAGGAACTGGCCCTTCTTGATGTTCACGGGCTTGCCGGAACGGGCGCAGGCGTTGATGAAGTCGGTCTGGCGGCACAGGAAGGCCGGCGTCTGCAGCACGTCCACGACGCTCGCGACGACCGGGATCTCTTCCTCGGTGTGCACGTCGGTCAGCACGGGCACGCCGATTTCCTTGCGCACGTCCGCGAGGATCTCCAGGCCCTTTTCCATGCCGGGGCCGCGGAACGATTTGCCGGACGAACGGTTCGCCTTGTCGAACGACGATTTATAGATGAACGGGATGCCCAGCGCCGAGGTGATCTCCTTCAGCTGGCCCGCGACGTCCATGGCCATCTGGCGCGACTCGATCACGCAGGTGCCGGCGATCAGGAAGATCGGCTGGTCGAGGCCGACGTCGAATCCGCACAGTTTCATGCTGCGTCTCCTTGCAGTGCAGGCGTGTTTGCGGCCTGCTTGTTGCCGCTCGCTGCCTGGTGGGCCAGCGCGGCCTGGATGAACGACGAGAACAGCGGGTGGCCGTTACGCGGCGTCGACTTGAACTCGGGGTGGAATTGCACGCCCATGTACCACGGGTGGACACTCCTCGGCAGTTCCATGATCTCGCACAGGTCTTCGTTCGGCGTACGCGCCGCGACGACGAGGCCTGCGGCTTCGACCTTCGGCAGGTAGTAATTGTTCGCTTCGTAGCGGTGGCGGTGGCGCTCGGTCACGACGTTGCCGTAGATCTCGGCGGCCAGCGTGCCCGGGTTCACGGCGCAGGTCTGCGCGCCCAGGCGCATGGTGCCGCCCAGGTCGGAATTGACGTCGCGCTTCTCGACCTTGCCGTCGTGGTTCTGCCACTCGTTGATCAGGGCGACGACCGGCTGGTCGGTCTCCGGATCGAATTCCGTCGAGTTGGCGTTCGGCAGGCCGGCCATGTGGCGCGCGTACTCGATCAGCGCGACCTGCATGCCCAGGCAGATGCCGAGGTACGGGACCCGGTTTTCGCGGGCATAGCGGGCGGCCATGATCTTGCCTTCCACGCCGCGCTTGCCGAAGCCGCCCGGCACGAGGATGGCGTCGTACTTGGCCAGGTTGGCGCAGCCCGTCGACTCGATCTCTTCCGAGTCGATGTATTCGATGTTGACGCGGCTTTCCGTGTGGATGCCGGCGTGGCGCAGCGCTTCCGTCAGCGATTTGTACGACTCGATCAGGTCGACGTACTTGCCGACCATGCCGATCGTGACTTCGTGCTTCGGGTTTTCCAGCGTGTGGATCAGCTTCGTCCACATCGACAGGTCGGCCTTGGGCGCCTCGAGGCCGAGCGCGTCGAGGATGATGTCGTCCAGGCCCTGGTCGTGCAGCACCTGCGGCACCTTATAGATCGTGTCGACGTCCCACACGGAGATGACGGCCTGCTCTTCGACGTTGGCGAACAGCGAGATCTTGGCGCGCTCGTCGTCGGGGATGCGGCGGTCGGCGCGGCACAGCAGCGCATTCGGCGAAATGCCGATCTCGCGCAGTTTCTGCACCGAGTGCTGCGTGGGCTTGGTCTTCAGTTCGCCGGCCGACGAGATGTACGGCACGAGGGTCAGGTGCACGAACGCGGCGCCCTTGCGGCCCTGGCGCAGCGACAGCTGGCGCGCGGCTTCGAGGAACGGCAGCGATTCGATGTCGCCGACGGTGCCGCCGATCTCGACGAGCGCCACGTCGACGCCTTCGGCGCCGCGGCGGATGTAGTCCTGGATCTCGTTGGTGATGTGCGGGATCACCTGCACGGTCTTGCCGAGGTACTCGCCGCGGCGTTCCTTGCGGATCACCGATTCATAGATCTGGCCGGTCGTGAAGTTGTTCACCTTCTTCATCCGCGTGCTGATGAAGCGCTCGTAGTGGCCCAGGTCCAGGTCGGTCTCGGCGCCGTCGTCGGTGACGAACACCTCGCCGTGCTGGGTGGGACTCATCGTGCCCGGGTCCACGTTGATGTACGGGTCGAGCTTGAGCATGGTGACTTTGAGACCGCGCGATTCGAGGATCGCGGCGAGGGAGGCGGCCGCGATCCCTTTACCCAGGGAAGACACGACGCCGCCAGTGACGAATACGAATTTGGTCATTGTGCAGAAGGTGCCGAACGGCACGCGCGGGAAATAGAAATTATACCTTAAACCTGCAAATACTTCCTCATTCCATCTTGGCAACATATCCCATTGCCAACAATAGGGAACTATGGCTACACTGGTGATCTTTCTTCCATGTCAAGAAAATCGGCCATGCACGCAACTGACGACAGTCCTTTCGATGAGCCGACTTCGCATGGCCTGTCGTTCTCCGGCAGCGGCGCCGAATACTTCCGCATCTGGATCGTCAACCTGATGCTGACGGTGGCCACGCTGGGCATCTACTCGGCCTGGGCCAAGACCCGCCGGCTGCAGTATTTTTACCGGAACACCCGGCTCGCCGGCGCCAGCTTCGACTTCCGCGGCGACCCGAAAGCGATCCTGCGCGGGCGCATCCTCGCCGTGGCGCTGCTGGCGGCGTATCACTACGCGTTCGGCTTTTCGCTCAAGGTGGGCGTCGTCACCGTCGCGCTGCTGCTGGCCGGCCTGCCCTTCATGATGCGGTCCGCGCTGCGCTTCCGCCTGTCGAACACGGTCTACCGCGGCCTGCCGTTCGGCTTTGCGGGCGGCATCAAGGAGGCCTATATCGTGTACTTCGTGCCGGTGGCGATCTTCGTGCTGCCCGGCGCGCTCGTCGCCCTGATGCCGGGGAATCCCGGCGTCGGCGCCATCTTCCTGCTGTACCTGTGCTGGCCGCTGATGCATGGCGCGATGAAAGCCTACCAGCACAAGCACCTGATGGCGGGCGACCAGCATGCCGCGTTCGGCCTCGACACGGCGGACCTCGCCAAGCCCTACGTGCGCGCATTCCTGATCGGCCTCGGCGTGATGGTGTTCGTCGGCCTGTCCATCGGCCTCTCGGTGTATTTGGCGCGCGGGCAAAAGTCGGCGGCGGCGTTCGCGGCGTTCCTCCCGGCCATCCTCGCCATCGTGCTCGCGTATCTCTACATGCTGCTGATGGGGCCATACATCCTCGTGCGCATGAACAACCTGGCCTGGTCGGCCACATCGTTCCCCGGCATCCGCATCACGTGCGCGATGCGGACCTGGCCCTATCTGCGCCTGCAGACGGTCAACGTACTGCTGACCCTGCTGACGTTCGGCCTGTTCCGCCCGTTCGCCGTCGTGCGCACGTGGAAATATCGCGTCGCCCACCTCACCGTCGACGCGCCGGACGGGTTCGAGCAGGCCGTGCTGGCGGCGCGGCGTCCACCCGCCGCCGCGGCCGGCGACGGCGTCGCCGACTTCCTCGGCGTCGACCTGTCGTGGTAAGGAGCTCATGATGATCGCCGCCCATTTCTTCGATGGCCACGACGCCCGCCTGCAACCGGTCGGCCTGGACGTACGCGATGGCCACCTGCACGTCGATGCGCCGGGGTTCGAACGCAGCTATCCCTTGGCGGACGTCGCGCTGGCCGAACCGTTCGACCAGGCGCCGCTCATGCTGCGCCTCGGCGACGCCACCTGCGAGGTGCCGTACGGCCCGGGACGGCAGGCGCTGCTGGCCGCGCTCGGCTACCGCAAGAGCGCCGTCGAGCGCTGGCACGCCTGTCTCATAA
>NZ_JBKYMO010000042.1:0-21256 GCF_047302915.1 Massilia sp. CT11-108
CGGCCGGCAGCTGGCGCTTCGTCGGCACCATGCGCACGATGGCGGAATCGACTTGCGGCGGCGGATCGAATGCCGTCGGCGGCACGACGAACAGCATGGCCATGTCGTAGCGCCACTGCAGCATCACGGACAGGCGGCCGTAGGCTTTCGTGCCCGGCTCCGCCACCATGCGCTCGACGACTTCCTTCTGCAGCATGAAGTGCTGGTCCTCGACGAGGTGGGCGAAATCGGCCAGGTGGAACAGCAGCGGGCTGGAGATGTTGTACGGCAGGTTGCCCACCACGCGCAGCTTCTTCCCTTCCGGGACGGGGATGCTGCCGAAATCGAATTTCAGCGCGTCGCCCGAGTGAATGGTCAGCCGCTCGCGCGGATACGCTTTTTCCAGGCGCGCGACGAGGTCGCGGTCCAGTTCGACCACGTGCATGTGGTCGAGCTCCTTGAGCAGCAGCGCCGTCATCGCGGCCAGGCCCGGGCCGATTTCGACCATGGTGTCGCCGCGGCGGGGGTTGATGCCTTCGATGATGTCGTGAAGGACGTGGTCGTCGGTCAGGAAGTTCTGGCCGAAGCGCTTGCGGGCTACGTGTTTCATGGTCTTATGCGGGTTGTTGCTGTTGCGCGCGCACCATCGAAAGGGCGACGCGGATCGCCTCTTCCATGCTACCGCAATCGGCCTCGCCGAGGCCTTTGGCGGCCAGGTCGAGCGCCGTGCCGTGGTCGACGGACGTGCGGATCAGCGGCAGGCCGAGGGTGATGTTGACGCCGCGGCCGAACGTCGCGTACTTGAGCACGGGCAGGCCCTGGTCGTGGTACATGGCCAGTACCGCGTCGGCGTCCCGCAGGTACTTCGGCTGGAACAGCGTGTCGGCCGGATACGGGCCGCGCGCGTCGATGCCGCGCGTGCGGGCGTCTTCCAGCACGGGCGTGATCACGGCTATCTCTTCGCGGCCCAGATAGCCGTTTTCGCCCGCGTGCGGGTTCAGGCCCGTCACGAGGATGCGCGGCGTCGCGATGCCGAACTTGCGCACGAGGTCCGCGTGCAGGATATCCAGCACCTGCGTGAGGGTGTCACGCGTGAGCGCCGCCGGCACGTCTTTCAAAGGGAGGTGCGTCGTGGCCAGCGCCACGCGCAGGTAAGGCTGATCGCCTCCGGGCGAGCCCGCGAGCATCATGACGACCCTGGGCGTCGCCGTCTTCTCGGCCAGGTATTCCGTGTGGCCGGAAAACGCGACGCCCGCGTCGTTGATGGTGCTTTTCTGCAGCGGCGCCGTGACGATGGCGTCCCACCAGCCGGCCTGCGTACCCTCGATCGCGAGATCGAGCGTGGCCAGCACGGCGCGGCCATTGGCGGCGTCCAGCTTGCCCGGGACGACGTGCGCGTCGAGCGGCACGTCGACGACGGGGATGATGTCCGGGCCGAAGTGCGGCAGGCCGCTGTGGCGCAGCGCCAGCGTGGAGATCGCGGACAGGCGGATGCCTGGGTCGATCAGGCTCGCCGTGAGGGACAGGAAGGCGGCATCGCCCACGAGCACGCAGCGCGCGTCGGCGCGCAGCGCCCACGCGGCCCGGATCGAAATCTCCGGACCGATGCCGGCCGGCTCGCCGACCGTGATCGCCAGCGTGGGACGTGGACTCGAGGCCAATTACTTGTCCTCGCGGAACTCGACGTACGCGCGGTCGCGGACCTGGCGGCTCCAGTCTTCCAGCGCTTCCTGGCGCTTGCGGTCGGTGAGGACCTGGCGCGCGGCCGCGCGTTCCTTCTCCTTCGACACGTCTTCCGACTTGCGCTCGACGACCTGGATCAGGTGCAGGCCGAACGGGGTCTTGACGACGCCAGACACCTCGCCCGTCTTCAGGGCGTTCATCGGGTTCTCGAATTCCGGCAGCGCGTCGCCCGGGAACAGCCAGCCCAGGTCGCCGCCCTTCGAGGCCGAACCGTCGTTCGAGTACTGGCGCGCCATGTCTTCGAAGGTCGCCTGCTTGCTGTCGATCTTCTGCTTGATCTCGGTGAGCTTCTTGCGGGCGTCGTCCTCGCTCTGCGTCGGCGTGATCTTCAGCAGGATGTGGCGCGCGTGCGTCTGCTGCACGACGGCCTGGTCGGCCTTCTGCGCATCCGCCAGCTTGCGCTGGTCGACGAGCTTGATGATGTGGAAGCCGACGTTGGTGCGGATCACCGGCGTCACCTGGCCCGGCTTCAGCTTGTGCAGCTCGCTCGCGAAGATCGGAGGCAGGCGGTCCGGGTCGCGCCAGCCGACGGAGCCGCCTTTCAGCGCGTCCGGCGAATCGGAATACGTCGCGGCCATCTTGGCGAAGTCGGCGCCCGTGCGCAGCTGGCGCGCCACTTCGTCGGCGCGCGCCTTGCGGGCGGCGATCTGTTCGGGCGACGCGTTTTCCGGGATGCGCACGAGGATCTGCGAGATGTCCATCTCCACGCGGTCGGCGGCGGCGGCCTTCTCGGCGGCCATGTACGTGTCGATCTCGGCGTCGGTGACCTGGATCTTGCTGTCGACTTCGTGCTCGATCAGGCGCTGCATCATGATCTCGTTGCGGATCTGCTCGCGGAACTGGGAGAACGGCAGGCCGTCCTTCTCCATCGCGTTGCGCATGTCCTGCACGGTCATCTTCTGGTTTTCGGCGATGCGGCCGATGGCGCGGTCGAGCGTCGTGTCGTCGACGCGCACGCCCATTTCCTTGGCCAGCTGCAGCTGGGCGCGCTCGGTGATCATGGCTTCGACGACCTGGCGGCGCAGGTCTTCCTCGGCCGGCATCTGGGCGCCCTGCGCCTTCAGGCGCTGCGCGATCTCGGCCATGCGCTGGTCGACTTCGCGCTTGGTGATGACTTCGTCGTTGACGATCACGTACACGGAATCGATGACGTGGGCGTTGCTGGACGCCGGCGGCAGGAAGCCGGAGCCCGGCTTGGTGGAAGGGGCCGCAGCCGGAGCTGCAGGCTTGGCCTGGGCCAGGACATCGCCCGTGGCGAGGGCGCACAGCAGCACCGCCGCGAGCTTGAGCTGGTGCGGGCGGAGCGGAGACAGACGGGTAGTACGCATATTCAGGAAAGCACTCATTTCAGGTATCTAGTTGTCCATGGCCCGGTCAGGGGCGGCCGACGTTGGTGTTCAGCCGGGTGTAGCCGGGAATGCTCTTGTTGAAAGTCTCCAGCGGGTTACCGAAGCCCAGGTGCGACAGGCCGTTCAGCTCGAGCTGGAAGAAGCTCGTCGTCGAGACGTTCTGCGCGGCGGTCACGAAGCGCTGTGCGCCCATGCGGAACACCCAGCAATCCGCCTTGTACTCGAGCCCGACGAGGCTCTCGAGCAGCTTGCGGTCGCGCACCGAGTAGCTGACCCGGGTCACACCATACCACCGCTGCGACAGCGGCCACTGGCCCGAGACGTCGGCGTTGCGGAAGCCGTTGGCGATGCCGAAGGTGTCGCGCTGGTAGCGGTATTCGAGGTTCAACACCTTCATCGGGGCCGGCTGCCACTGCACCCCGACATTCGAGCTGTACAGGCTGCGCGCCTGTGCATCGTATTGTACGCCGCTGTCGAAGGTCCACGACTCCGAAATGCGGCCCGACGCCGCGACCAGCGCGTCCGAGCGGGTCTGGTTGCTTTGCTCGTTCGAGTTCAGGCGCACGCGCGGATCGGTGAAGTAATAGCGGCTGCCGACCGCGAGGCGCAGGCGTTCGGCGCCGTTGGACTCGATGAAGCGCGACACGATCGCCGCCGTCAGCTGGTTCGCATCCGACACCTTGTCGGCACCGACGAAGCGGTTTTCCGTGAACAGCTGGGCGTAGTTGAAACCGGCGACGCCCGTGTCGAAGTTCGGGATGTCGTCCTGGTTCTTGTACGGCGTGCGCACGTAGAACAAGCGCGGCTCCAGCGTCTGCGTGCCGTCCGGCCCGAACAACGACGTCTTGCGCTCGAATACGAGGCCGCTGTCCAGCGAGAACGTGGGCAGCACGCGCGAGATCTTGTCGTCCGCGCCGACTGCGTTGTGCGTCAGGTTGTACTGCGTCGCGTGCAGCATCAGCTTGGGCGTGACGAACCAGCCCGGATGCACCCACGGATAGCTCACCTGCGCGACCATGTTGGCGCGGTCGCCCTGCACCTGCTTGTCGTCCGGGTGCGTGAAGCGCGTCGCCTCCGCGTCCACCGCCCAGTCGAAACCGCCCAGCACGTCGTAGCGGCCGGCGTGGAAGTTAATCGTCGGCAGGCGGTTGTACGGCGTGGCCACGGTCAGGTCCGGATTCGCGACGGCACCCGGGTCCTGCAGCACCTGGTAGCTCTGCACGCGCGCCGTCAGGTTCCAGTACTGGCCGTAGTAGTCCGTGCGCAGTTCGCGCAGCAGCTGGCGCTCGGCGCTGGCCGCCACGGTGCGCGAGAAGTCGGACGGGTATTCGTTGTCGGACGCCGCGTGCGCGTTCCAGCCGAACGTCCAGTTGGAGTCCAGGTACTGGTTGTGCAGCGTGTCGACCCACCAGCGATTGCGGTGCGCCAGCCGGTCGTTCGCGAGGTATTCGACGTGCGTCTCGCCGTGGTACGGACCGCGGTCGGTCTCGCCCATGTAGCGCCCCGTCGCGCCCAGTTGCAGGCCGCGCGCGAAGATGTAGCGCGGGAACAGCGTCAGGTCGCGGTTGGGCGCGATGTTGACGTAATACGGCACCATCAGCTCGGCCGAACCCTTGGAGCCGACGCCGATCGTCGGCGGCAGCCAGCCGGAGCGGCGCGCGCCCGACAGCGAGAACGACAGCGCGGGCGTGCCGATGATGGGCACGTCCTTGAAATAGATGATCGTCTTGCCGGCCGTGCCGACGTCGCGGCCCTGGTCCAGGCGCAGCGTGCTGGATTTAAGATACCAGTCCGGATCGGGGCCTTCGCACGTGCTGTACGTGCCGTCGACGACGACGGCCTGGTCCTCGCCCAGGAAGTTGATGCGCTGCGCCTTGCCCTGCGCATTGTTCATCACCAGACGATATTCGGGATGCAGCACCCAGCCTTTACCAGTTTCCAGGTTCAGCTGCAGGGCGTCGCCCTTGTAGCGGTCGCCGAAGCGCCACATCGTGATGTGGCCCTCGGCCGTGACCTCGTCCTCGACGCGGCGGTAGCACGCCGTGTCCGCCGTGACGCCGGTGGCGCCGCGCGTGATCTCGACGTTGCGCTCCATGTTCAGGATGCGGTCCGGGCGGCCGCTGAACGACTCGGCGCGCATCGTGATCGGCAGGTCCTGCTCGTCGGTGCGGGGGGCAGCCGGTGTCGCCGTTTGCGCATACAGCGGTCCCGCGGCCACGGCCACGAGGGCGGACACAGCGGCGGCAGTTCGCCGCCGCGGGAATGGTAGGGCCGTCATCCAGCTCATGAAAGATCGCGTTGCACCATGGAGGGCGATTGTTTGGATTGAATCCCTTATTATAGGGGAATTCGTGCGGCACGGTCGCGTTAGTCGGCCCAACGGTAATACTTTGGAAGCGCGACGGTGGACCATAACCCTTTGATTTTCAAAGAGAAATGATTTTTACCGATAGATACAATTTTAACAATGGGATCTTTCCCACCTTAGCCCCGGATGGTCCGATGCGGGTGCAAATGACGTATCATTACACCCGAACCGCCCTGCCCGCGCATGGGCAAACTTACCAACCAGTCACGAACCCGTTCACCGGGACGCTTCATGTCTTCTTCGCCTCAACACGCTCCCTCCGCCTCCGACAAGGATGCCCGCCTCGCCCAGCTGACCGAATGGCTCGTCCCGCTGGACCTGGTCGACGTCGCCAGCCTGCGCCCCGCGGCGGCCGACGCGAGTTTCCGCCGCTACTTCCGCCTCGATGTTGTGCCGGCGCTACGCGACAAGCTGGGTGATACGCTCATCGCCATGGACGCCCCGCCGGAGCGCGAAAACGTGCCCGCGTTCATCCACGTCGACGGCCTGCTGCGCGACGCCGGCGTCACCGTGCCCGCCATCGTGGCCCGCAACGTGGAAACCGGCTTCCTGCTGCTGTCCGACCTCGGCACGACGACCTATTTGCAGCGCCTGGACGTCGACAACGCGCCGTTCATGTATTCGGACGCCATCGACGCCCTGATCAAGTTCCAGATGACGAGCCAGGCCGGCGTGCTGCCGGAATTCGACCGCGCGTTCGTCCTGCGCGAGCTGAACCTGTTCCCCGAGTGGTTCATCGAACGCCACCTGGGCGCCAGGCTGAACGACATCCAGCGCGCCCAGCTGGATAAAGTGTTCGAGGCGATCACGGCGAACGTGCTGGCGCAACAGCAGGTCTACATGCACCGCGATTTCCATTCGCGCAACCTGATGTTCCTCGACCAGGGCAACCCGGGCGTGCTGGATTTCCAGGACGCCGTCTATGGCCCCGTCACCTACGACCTGGCCTCGCTGCTGCGCGACGCCTACATCCAGTGGGACGAGGAATTCGTGCTGGACTGGGTCGTGCGTTACTGGCAAAGCGCGAAGCAGGTCGGCCTGCCCGTCAATCCGGACATCGACGCGTTCTACCGCGACTTCGAATACATGGCCCTGCAGCGCCACCTGAAAATCCTCGGCATCTTCTGCCGCCTGAACTACCGCGACGGCAAATCCCACTACCTGGGCGACCTGCCCACGGTAATCGATTACGTGCGCAAGACCGCCAACCGCTACACCGAACTCAAGCCGCTCCTGCGCCTGCTCGACGCGCTCGAGGACAAGGCGCCGCAGGTCGGCTACACCTTCTGAAGACAAGCCGATGAAAGCCATGATCTTCGCCGCGGGCCGCGGCGAGCGGATGCGTCCGCTGACCGACACCTGCCCCAAGCCCCTGCTCAAGGTGCGGGGCCGTCCCCTCATCACCTGGCACGTGCTGAACCTCGTGCGCGCCGGCATCAAGGACATCGTCATCAACCATTCCCACCTCGGCCACATGATCGAGGAAGAGCTGGGTGACGGCAGCCGCTACGGCGCGCGCATCGTCTACTCGCACGAGCCGACGCCGCTGGAAACGGCCGGCGGCATCGCCAACGCCCTGCACCTGCTCGGCGACGAACCGTTCCTGGCCGTCTCCGGCGACATCTACGCGCCCTACTTCGACTTCGAGCAAGTCCTGGACGTGCTGAAGGACCACGACGCCGTCGGCCAGCTCATTCCGACCGAGAAGCGCGACATCGCCTGGCTGTACCTGACGCCGAACCCGTGGCACAACCCGGACGGCGACTTCGGCCTCACGATGTACACCTTGTCCAACGACGGCAACCCGAAGTGGAATTTCGCCGGCATCGGCGTCTATCGCCCTGAAATGTTTGACGGGATCAAGGCGGGCGAGTTCCTGAAATTCGGCCCGCTGATGCGCAAGTTCATTGATCAGGGTCGCGTGGGCGGCGAGATCTACGATGGCCAATGGGTCAACGTGGGCACCGTGCGCCAGCTGGAAGAACTCAACGCGCCACCGGGCTCCGTTTCAAAGGCGGGCGCCTGATGGACGATGCGGCACAGTACGGGAAACGGCGCGCGCGCCTGGCCGCGCAGATGCAGCCCGGCAGCGTGGCCGTGCTGCCCACCGCGCCGGAAGTCCTGCGCAACGGCGACAGCGACTATCCCTACCGCCACGACAGTTCGTTCTACTACCTGACCGGCTTCGCGGAGCCGGAAAGCGTGCTGGTACTCGTCGCCGCGCACGGCGACAAGCCGGCCCGCGCCATCCTGTTCTGCCGCGAGAAGAACGTCGAACGCGAGATCTGGGACGGCTACCGCCACGGCCCGGAAGCGGCGCGCACGGCGTTCGGTTTCGACGACGCCTATCCCATCGGCGAACTCGATACGCACATGGCGCGCATCCTCGCCAACGCGCCCGCGCTGTACTACGCGGTGGCGTCGAACGCGGCGCTCGATGCGCAGGTGACCGGCTGGATCAAGGCCGTGCGCGCGCAAGGCCGCACCGGCACGACGGCGCCCGACACGGTCGTCAACCTGCTGCCGCTGCTGGACGAAATGCGGTTGATCAAGGACGCCGACGAACAGGCGCTGATGCTGCGCGCCGGCGAGATCTCGGGCGGCGCGCACGCACGCGCGATGCGCGCGGCGCAGCCCGGCATGTTCGAATACGAACTGGAAGCGGAACTGCTGTACGCCTTCCGCAAGCACGGCGCCCAGTTCCCGGCCTACACGCCCATCGTGGCATCCGGTCCGAACGCCTGCATCCTGCATTACAACGTCAATGACCGGCAGATGCAGGACGGCGATCTCGTGCTGATCGACGCCGGCTGCGAGCTGGATGGCTACGCATCCGACATCACCCGCACGTTCCCGGTGAATGGACGCTTCACGGACGCCCAGAGGACACTCTACGAGCTCGTACTGGCGGCGCAGGACGCGGCGTTCAAGGCCATCGCGCCGGGCCGGCCGTACAGCGCCTTCCACGAAGCGGCGCTGCGCGTGCTCGTGCAGGGCATGCTGGACCTGGGCCTCATCGACAAGACGAAATACGCCACCGTCGACGACGCCATTGCCGACAAGGCCCACGTCCCGTTCTACATGCACGGCACGGGCCACTGGCTCGGCATGGACGTGCACGACGTGGGCGCCTACCGTGACGTGACGCAGGCCGACAAGCCCTCGCGGCCGCTGCAGGAAGGCATGGTCGTGACGGTGGAACCGGGCATCTACGTGCGCCCGGCCGACGGCGTGCCGGAACGCTTCTGGCACATCGGCATCCGCATCGAGGACGACGTCGTCGTGACCAGGGACGGCTACCGTTTGCTGACGGCGTCCGCGCCGAAGTCGGTTGCCGAGATCGAAGCGATCGTGGGGACCACGCATGGCTGAAGACACTCTGTCCGTCGATGTCGCGATCTGCGGCGCCGGCCCGGTCGGCCTCGCGCTGGCCGCATTGATGGCGCGCCGCGGGGTCGAACCGAAGCGCATCGCGCTCGTCGATGCGAAGGCGCTGGGCCAGGCGATCTCCGATCCGCGCTCGATCGCGCTGTCGTGGGGCAGCCGCCAGCTGCTCGTCGACGTGGGCGCGTGGGCCAACGTGCAGCCGCACGCGACGCCGATCCACCAGATCCACGTGTCGCGCCGCGGCCACCTGGGCCGCAGCCTGATGGACCGCGCCGAACACGATGTCGACGCGCTGGGCTATGTGGCGCGCTACGGCGACGTCGTCGACGCGCTGGTGCGCGCCTGCGACCGCGCGGGCGTGCAGACCTTGCGCCCCGTGCGCGTGACGGCGCTCGTCGAAGACCGCGACGGCGTCGTGCTCGACCTGGACGATGGCCGCAAACTCCATGCGAAGGTGGCCGTGCAGGCCGAAGGCGGCGTGTTCGGCGAACAGGCGGAACGCACCCGGCGGCGCGACTACGTGCAAACCGCGGTCATCGCGCGCGTGTCGTGCAGCCAGGGCATACCGCACCGCGCCTTCGAACGCTTCACGGACGAAGGCCCGCTCGCGCTGCTGCCGCAGGACGGCCCCGATGGCCACCAATATGCGCTCGTGTGGTGCGTGCGGCCGGAACGCGCGCAGCAGTTGCTGGACCTGGGCGAGCCTGAATTCCTGCGCCAGCTGGGCGACGCGTTCGGCGAACGTCTCGGCACCTTTACGCGCGCATCGGAACGGGCGGCGTTTCCGCTCGGGCTGAATGCGGATCCGCGCTTCTCGGCGCGCACGGTCGCGATCGGCAACGCGGCGCAAACGCTGCATCCGGTCGCGGGCCAGGGACTGAATCTCGGCCTGCGCGATGCGGCCGTGCTCGCGCGCTTATTGGCTCGATCCTTGGCGCACGGGATCGAGCAGGGCGGAGGCATCGCGGACGCGTTGTTCCGCTTCGCCGAGGAACGTGCGCGCGACCGCGGCGCCATCATCCGCACGACGGATGCGATGGCGCGCGTGTTCGCGGATACGGGGCCGCTGCAGCCGCTGTTCGGGCTCGCGCTTGCGGCGCTGGACACAATGAAACCGGCGCGGATGCTGCTGGCCGAACTGATGATGTTCGGCCGCAGGTAATCACTCGACCGCCTTCACCATCGATTCAATGACCTTCTTCGCATCGCCGAACACCATCATCGTGTTCGGCTGATAGAAGAGATCGTTGTCCAGCCCCGCATACCCGGACGCCATCGACCGCTTGTTGACGATGATGCTCTTGGCCTTGTAGGCCTCGAGAATCGGCATCCCCGCGATCGGCGATTTCGGATCCTTCGCGGCCGGGTTTACAACGTCGTTCGCACCCAGCACGAGCACCACGTCCGTCTGGCCGAATTCGCCGTTGATGTCTTCCATCTCCGCGACCTGGTCGTACGGGACTTCCGCTTCCGCCAGCAGCACGTTCATGTGGCCCGGCATGCGGCCCGCCACCGGGTGGATCGCGTAGCGCACCTGCACGCCGTGTTCCGTCAGCTTGTCGACCAGCTCCTTCACCGTGTGCTGGGCGCGCGCCACGGCGAGACCGTAGCCCGGCACGATGATGACGGATTCCGCGTTCTGCAGGATGAACGCCGCGTCTTCCGGCGAGCCCGATTTGACGGGGCGCTGTTCCTTCGCGCCGCCGGTATCTGCCGCTACCGCCTCGCCGCCGAAGCCGCCCAGGATCACGTTGAAGAACGAGCGGTTCATCGCCTTGCACATGATGTACGACAGGATCGCACCCGACGAGCCCACCAGCGAGCCCGCGATGATCAGCATCGAGTTGTTGAGCGAGAAGCCGATGCCGGCCGCCGCCCAGCCGGAGTACGAGTTCAGCATCGACACGACGACGGGCATGTCCGCGCCGCCGATCGGGATGATGATCAGCACGCCCAGGATGAACGACAGCACGGCCATCACGATGTATGGCGTCCATGCCGGTGCCGCGCCGTCCGAAAAGCAGAACGCGAGGCCCAGGCCGACGATGGCGAGGGCGACGACCAGGTTGATCATGTGCTGGCCCGGGTAGCGCACGGGCGCGCCCTGGAACAGCCGGAATTTGTATTTGCCGGCCAGCTTGCCGAACGCGATCACGGAACCGGAGAACGTGACGGCGCCGACGAACGTGCCGATGAAGAGTTCCAACCGGTTGCCGAACGGGAGCCCTTCGCCGCGCGCGGCGATGTTGAAAGCCCACGGCTCCGACACGGCCGCGATGGCGATGCACACCGCGGCGAGCCCGATCAGCGAGTGCATCGCGGCGACCAGCTCCGGCATCTTGGTCATCTCGACGCGCTTCGCTGCCACGGCACCGATCGCCCCGCCGACCACGACGCCGAGCAGCACGAGGCCGAAGCCCATGCCGCCCGTCTGCATCTGCTCCTTCAGCTTGAACATCAGGGCGATGGTCGTGATGACGGCGATGCCCATGCCCGTCATGCCGAACGCGTTGCCCATGCGCGCGGTCGACGGCGAGGACAAACCCTTCAAGGCCTGGATGAAGCACACGGACGCCACGAGGTACAAGAGCGTCACGACGTTCATGCTGATCATGTTCATGCGGCCTCCTTGGCATGGACGGCGCCGGCGGCATCCTTCGCGGCAGGCAGCCCCTTCGCTTTCGGTTCCTTCTTCTTGAACATCTCCAGCATGCGCTGGGTCACGAGGAAGCCGCCGAACACGTTCACGGCGGCCAGCGCGACGGCGATGGTGCCGGCAACTTGCCCCGTCAGGCCTTCCGTCAGGCCGGCCGCCAGCATGGCGCCGACGATGATGATGGCCGATACGGCGTTCGTCACCGCCATCAGCGGCGTGTGCAGCGCGGGCGTGACGGTCCACACCACGTGGTAGCCGACGTAGATCGCCAGCACGAAGATGATCAGGTTGATGATGGTATGGCTGATTTCCATGGCGTCCCCTCCCCTTCTATTTGCGTAACACGTCGCCATCGATGGCGACCAGCACCGCGCGCACGATCTCGTCCTCGCGGTCGATGACGAGTTTCCCGTCCTTGTCGATCACGAGCTTCAGGAAGTCCAGCACGTTGCGCGCGTACAGGGCCGACGCGTCGGCCGCGACCAGCGCCGGCAGGTTCGGCTCGCCGATGATCGTCACGCCATGCTTGACGACCGTCTTGCCGAGTTCCGTCAGCGGGCAGTTGCCGCCCTGTTCGATGGCCATGTCGACGATCACGGAGCCCGGTTTCATCGCGCGCACCGTCTCTTCCGCGATGAGCACGGGCGCCTTGCGGCCCGGGATCAGCGCGGTCGTGATGACGATGTCCGCCAGCTTCGCGCGCTCGTGCACGAGTTCCGCCTGGCGGCGCATCCAGTCGGCCGGCATCGGGCGCGCATAGCCGCCGACACCTTTCGCGATCTCGCGTTCCTCGTCCGTGAGGAACGGCACGTCGATGAACTTGGCGCCCAGCGATTCCACCTGTTCCTTCACGGGCGGACGCACGTCGGAGGCCTCGATGACGGCGCCCAGGCGCTTGGCGGTCGCGATGGCCTGCAAGCCGGCGACGCCCACGCCCATGATCAGCACGCGCGCCGCTTTCACGGTGCCGGCGGCAGTCATGAGCATCGGCATGAAGCGCTGGTACGCGTTGGCGGCCATCATCACCGCCTTGTAGCCGGCGATATTGGCCTGCGACGACAGCACGTCCATCGACTGGGCGCGCGTGATCCGGGGCGCCGCTTCGAGCGCGAACGACGTGATGCGCTGCTGGGCCAGCGCGGCCAGGTTGTCGGTATCGAACGGATTGAGCATGCCGACGAGGGCGGCGCCCGGCGTCATCAGCGCACGCTCTTCCGCGTTCGGACTACGTACTTTCAGGACGAGGTCGGCCCCGAGCGCTTCCGCCGCGGTCCCGATGCGGGCGCCGGCGGCGGCATAGGCATCATCGATCGCGGCAGCATGAAGGCCGGCGCCCGACTGCACGATGACTTCGTGCTGGGCGGCCAGCTTCTTGACGGTTTCGGGAGTTGCTGCGACACGCGTTTCGCCCGGCCTCGATTCGGCCGGCACACCAATTCTCATGATGCCTCCGTGTAGTTAATTAACTGTCTACAATCTAGCATGTAATACACCCGATCAATACAGATAGTGGTTTTTCAGAAACAGATAAGCGATTTTCATAGCTCATACCATTGCAACCTAGACAAATCTCGCCTCGTTTTGTCTTATATCAATAAGTTTCCTTGACTCGAACTGTTGCGGCGCAGCGTGCGCCCGAGCAACGCACGTTCCATCAAGGTAGAATGTCGGCTCACTACAAGGACGCGCATGACCCATACCTTCAGACCGTCAGTCACCGTCGCCGCGATCATCGAGCGCGATGGCCGCTTTCTGTTGATCGAAGAAGAAACCAGCGACGGCATCCGCCTGAACCAGCCCGCCGGCCACCTCGACCCCCACGAATCGCTTGAACAGGCGGTGATCCGCGAGGCGATGGAAGAGACGGCGCACGAGTTCATCCCGGAAGCCCTCGTCGGCATGTATCTGTCGCGTTACCACTCGAAATCGCGCGGGCACGACGTGACGTATTTGCGCTTCACGTTCTGCGGCAAGGCCGGCAGGCAGTACGACCAGGCTCTGGACCACGGCATCCTGCGCACGCTGTGGCTCACGCGCGACGAACTGGCCGCGTGCCAGGAGCGCCACCGCAGCCCCATCGTGCTGCGCTGCGTGGACGATTACCTGGCGGGCAAGCGCACCCCGCTGGACCTGCTGTACACGGACCACTCGGTGTATAACAGCGGGCTAACCATCAAACCGGACGTAACCTGAAGCTATGCACAAAAAGAAAGTCGTGATCGGGATGTCGGGCGGCGTCGACTCCTCGGTCGCGGCCTGGATGTTGAAGGAACAGGGCTATGAAGTCGTCGGCCTGTTCATGAAGAACTGGGAAGACGACGACGATTCCGAATACTGTTCCACGCGCCAGGACTGGATCGACGCGGCCAGCGTGGCCGACGTCGTCGGCGTGGACATCGAGGCGGTCAACTTCGCCGCCGAATACAAGGACCGCGTGTTCGCGGAATTCCTGCGCGAGTACCAGGCCGGCCGCACGCCGAACCCGGACGTGCTGTGCAACGCCGAGATCAAGTTCAAGGCCTTCCTCGACCACGCGATGAAGCTGGGCGCCGATTTGATCGCGACCGGGCACTATGCGCGCGTGCGCCAGAACGTCTCGACCGGCAAGTTCGAGCTGTTGAAAGCGCTCGATTCGACCAAGGACCAGAGCTACTTCCTGCACCGCCTGAACCAGGCGCAGTTGTCGAAATCGCTGTTCCCGCTGGGCGAGATCGCCAAGACGGAAGTGCGCAAGATCGCGGAAAAGCTGAACCTGCCGAACGCGGCGAAAAAGGATTCGACCGGCATCTGCTTCATCGGCGAGCGCCCGTTCCGCGAATTCCTCGGGCGCTACCTGCAGCACAGGCCGGGCCCGATGAAACTCGATAACGGCCAGACCGTGGGCGAGCACGTGGGCCTGTCGTTCTACACGCTGGGCCAGCGCAAGGGCATCGGCATCGGCGGCCTGAAGTCGCACAAGAATGCGGACGGCACGAGCGAGCCGTGGTTCGTGGCGCGCAAGGACATCGCCACCAACACGCTGTACATCGTGCAGGGCCACGACCACCCGTGGCTGCTGTCGGAGCGTCTCGGCGCGGGCCAGGCCAGCTGGATCGCGGGCGCACCTCCGGAGCCCCGTCCACTGTCGGCCAAGACGCGCTACCGCCAGGCCGACGTGCCGTGCACGGTGACGCCGGAAGGCCTCGATCGCTTCACGCTCGACTTCACCGACCCGCAATGGGCCGTGACGCCGGGCCAGTCGGCCGTGCTGTACGACGGCGACGTCTGCCTGGGCGGCGGCATCATCGATACGGCGAGCGCCGTCTGATTGTTGCGTCCATCCCGCAGTTGCGGCATTTTTGTGCGCGATTGTCATTTGCCCATCGTATCTGACACAAAAATGTCGTAATCTCTCGTTATATTGCCACATGGAAATTAGCGAGGGATATCATGGCTGAAGACATCAACAACGCGACCGAAGTGCTGTCGTTCCGCCTGGGCGGCGAGGAATACGCCATCAGCATCCTGAAGGTCCAGGAAATCCGCGGCTACGACGCCGTCACGCGCATCGCCAACGCGCCCGAGTACCTGAAGGGCGTCGTCAACCTGCGCGGCAGCATCGTGCCGATCGTCGACATGCGCATCAAGTTCAACGTGGGCGCGCCGACCTATGACGCGTTCACCGTCGTGATCGTCCTGAACATCAACAAGCACACGATCGGCATGGTGGTGGACAGCGTCTCGGACGTCGTCACGCTGACGCCGGACCAGATCAAGCCGGCCCCGGACCTGGGCGCCACCGTGTCGGGCGAATACCTGCGCGGGCTGGGCACCGTCGACGAGCGCATGCTCATCCTGCTCGATATCGACAAGCTGCTCGGGTCGGAAGAGATGGGGTTGCTGGCGGCGGCGAAGGACGCGGCGTAAAACCTGCACGCAACTTCAAAACCGTCATCCCCGCGCAGGCGGGGATCCAATCCCTGCATGCGTTTCGATACGCGCAAAACCTGGGCCCCCGCCTCCGCGGGGGCGACGTCCCTGCATGCGTTTCGATACGCGCAAAACCTGGCCCCTCGCTCCGCGGGGGTGACGTTCAGGCGGTAGCGAGTTCCGCCTTGCCGCGTTTTTCCACCCACTGCACGAACGCCTGCGGCGCCAGGGGCCGCGCATACAGATAGCCCTGCGCTTCGTCGCAATCCACCTCCTTCAGCACATCCACGACATCCGCCGTCTCCACGCCTTCCGCCACCACGCGGTGCCCCAGGTCGTGCGACAGCTTGATCATCGCCGCCACCAGTGAGCGCTTGCGCTCGTCCCGTTCGATACCGCGCACGAACGACTGGTCGATCTTGACCACCTGCGCCGGCAGGCTTTGCAGATAGGCCAGGCTGCTGTAGCCCGTGCCGAAATCGTCGATCGCGAGCCGCACGCCGGCCGCATCCAGCGCCTGCAGGGTGGCCTCGGCCAGCCGCGGGTTCTTCATCAGCGCACTCTCCGTGATCTCCAGCGCGAGGCTCGATGCCGGCAGGCCGTGGCGGCGCAGGCCGTCGACGATGCGCTCGCAGAAGTCCGGCTCCAGCAGGTTCACGACCGACACGTTGACGGCCACCTGCAGTTCGATACCCGCTTCCCACCACGCCGCCAGCTGGCGCAGCGCCGTCTCCACGACCCAGCGCGTGGTCGCGCGCACCATCGACGTCTGCTCGACGATGGGAATGAACTCGGCCGGCGACACGTCGCCGAACGTCGGATGCGTCCAGCGCAGCAGCGCTTCCGCGCCGATGCACGCGCCGCTGTCCAGGTCGACCTTGGGCTGGTACACGAGCCGCAGCTGGCCGCTGTTCTCGAGCGCCGCGCCGAATTCGTTGATGAGCCAGAAGCGGCGCCGGTACACGGCGTCCTGCTCCCGCGAGAACACGGACACGCCGCGGTCCATCTCGAACGCGTGGTGCGCCGCCGAGTGCAGGTTGCGCAGCAGGTCCGCGCACGCGGTGGGGCCGATCTGGAACGGCACGACGCCCACCGTCGCCGTCGTCACGAAGCGCGACGTCACCGATTGCGCGCGCTGGCGCAGCCAGTCTTCCAGGTCCGCGCAGAACCCATCCAGCTCGGTGCCGGCCGGCGCGACAAAGGCGAATTCCGTCGCGCCGATGTGGTACACGGTACCCGTTTTGCCGATCGTCGAGTCCAGCATGCGCACGGCCTCGCCGACGATCTCGTCCTGGTAGGACGCCCCCATCGCGCGCATCGCGTTGCCCAGCTGCTCCGGGCTCGCCAGGTTCACGAGCGCGGCGAGGCGGTGTTCGCCACGCGGGCTGTCCATGTTGAGGTCCTTGAAATCGTCGAGGAACTGCGTGCGGTTCGGCAGGCCGCTGACGGCGTCGACGCGGCCCAGCGCATGCTGCAGCTCGATCTGTTCCATCACCATCGCCGCGAGGTCGGTCAGCGCCACGCGCTCGGCGTCCGTGATCGTGCGCGGGCTCGGGCCCAGCACGCACATCGCGCCCAGGCACCAGCCGTCGTGCGTGACGAGCGGCGCGCCCGCGTAGAAACGCACGCCCGACGCGGCCAGCACGCTGTCGTGATAGCACGCTTCCAGCTGCAGGTCCTCGATGACCAGCAGCGCGCGCTCGTCGGCCACCTGCCCGCACGGCGCCTTCATGCGCGGGATCGAGTCGCGCTCGACGCCCACGCGCGACTTGAACCACTGGCGGTTGCTGTCCGTCAGCGACACGGCCGCGATGGGCAGCCCGAACAACTGGGCGGCCATGCGGGTGATGCGGTCGAAGGCCTCGCTCGGGGGCGTGTCGAGCAGGTTCAGCTTGCGCAACACATCGAGACGGGCGGCTTCGCCACGCGGGCGGAGGTGGGTCAGGGGCATGGTTGCCTTCAGTGATTTGACGGATTTGACTAATTCATTGGATTCTGATCGGCAAATTTCCTGTGGTCAATAAATAATTCGGTCATATAATCAAATACTTGCCGAATACGCGGGAAAGCAACAAATCAAATCCGTCAATTTTTTGGATGAGTGACACACATGCAAGGAGAATGCCGTGCGCTTCTACGCCGGCGTGCCGCTGGCCGATGCGGGCGGCCACGCCCTCGGCACGCTGTGCGAGCTGGACCGCGAGCCGCGGCGCCGAACCTGAAGGTCAAGGCCCGCGGTGCTTCTTGACGATGGAGATGACGGTATTGCGGATCGTGCGCAGCACCGTGTCGGCCTTGAACGGCTTGACGATGAAGCCGTGCACGCCGGCCGCGACCGCGGCCTGGATGGCGGGTGCGTCGAGCGAGCCCGAGACCATGAAGATCAGCGTCTTGGGCAGTTGCGCGCGCAGCTGGTCGACGGCTTCCCGGCCATCCTCGAACTGTTCGCGCGCGATGCAGAAGATGTGCGGCTGGTGCCTGAGCGCGAGCGCGAACCCGGCCGCCGCCGTATGGGCCTGGCCGGCCACGTCGTAGCCGCCGTCCGTCAGCACCGTGTTGAGGAGGCCGCGCGCCACCGCGCTGCCGTCGACGATGATCGCCTTGAGCATCGATTTCCTTTCTTCAGTCTGACTCGTAGGCCAGCATGTTCCACGTGACGCCCAGCCGCACGTCGGTCTTCAGTTGTACCAGCTTGCGCGACACCTCGAGGATCTCGCGCTCCGCGCGCAGGCGTTCGCCCAGCGGCGTCTTGAGGATGCCGGCGCCGGCCATGACAGCGTCCAGGTCGCCGTACGCATTCAGCAGCCGCGCCGCCGTCTTCATGCCGATCTTCGACACGCCCGGCACGCCGTCGGTCGGGTCGCCCATCAGCGCCAGCAGGTCGTGCAGGCGCTCGGGCGCGACGCCGAACTTGTTGCGCACCCAGGCGTCGTCGTGCCACTCGCCCTTGAAATGATCCCACACGAGCGCGCCGTGCGCGATCAGCGGGTGCAGGTCCTTGTCGGTGGTGGCGACGACGGCGTCGCCGCGCCCTTCCGCCAGCCAGCGCATCACGCCCGTGCCGATCACGTCGTCGGCCTCGACCTCGGGCAGCATCAGTACGTGCAGCCCGACGCTGCGCAGGCGGTCGTGGAATGCCGGCAGCGCCTCGCGCAGCACGCCCGGCATGGGCGCCCGACCTTCCCGGTAGCGCGGATACAGCGCGTGCCGCCATGTGGCGCCGCCGTAGTCGAACGCGGCCAGCACGTGCGTGGGCGCATGCGCTTCCAGCAGGTTGCGGAACGACGAGAACGCGTGGCGCAGGGCGATGCTCGCCTTGAGGTCGGAGTCCGGCTCGGGACTCGCCTCGTACACGCGCCGCACGATGTTCAGGCCGTCGATGGCCAGCAGCTTCGCCATGTATCTCTTACTTTACAAAGTCGTATTGCCCGCCGCGTTCGAGCGCGCGCTTGTAGGCCGGGCGCGCGTGGATCTTGTCGAGGAAGGCGACGAGGTTCGGATATTGTGCATCCAATCCTCCGCGCGCGGCTGCGGCTTCCAGCGGAAAGCTGATCTGGATGTCGGCGGCGGAAAACTCGTCGCCCGCGAACCACGTGCGCGTGCTTAATTCTCCCTCCAGGTACGCCAGGTGCTGGCGGATCTGCGGCAGCACGTAGCTGCTCTTGACCTTGTTCGCGATGGCCTTGGCGATCGGGCGCACGAAGAACGGCGCCGGGCTCTTCTCCACTTGGTCGAACACGAGTTTCAACAGCAGCGGCGGCATCGCCGAGCCTTCCGCGTAGTGCAGGAAGTACGTGTAGCGCAGCCGCTCGGGCGTGCCGGGCTTCGGTGCCAATGCGGGGGCGTAGCGGTCGACGAGGTATTCGACGATCGCGCCCGATTCGGCCACGATCGTGTCGCCGTCCTGGATCACGGGCGACTTGCCGAGCGGGTGCACGGCGCGCAGTTCGGGCGGCGCCAGCATCGTCTTCGGATCGCGCTGGTATTTCCTGATCTCGTAGTCCAGGCCCAGTTCTTCCAGCAGCCACAGGATGCGCTGGGAGCGCGAGTTGTTCAGGTGATGGACGACGATCATCAGCGTGTACCGGGATGGGAAAGGCGGTAGCTTAGCATTCTTGCGTGCGGACAAGAAGCAAACCGACAACATACTCAAGGGAAGATAGCCCATATATCGCTGGAAAGATCAGCTCCCTGACCATTTACAAGACTATAAAAGAACGTTGTAGAGATGCCGCGTCAAGGCATGAAATTTGACGAAGTTCACGAATTACGGGCTTCATCCAACGCTTCCCTGATTACACTCCATGTGACTTTCCACAAATCAATTCACGCTCATGAACTTTCGTCAACTCGGCATCCGCAGCAAGCTCATGCTCAGCATGGGCGTGTGCCTGCTCGTCTTCATCGCCATTTCCTCCACCTTGTCCATTTCGATGACGAGCGCGCAGATGCGCGAGCGCGTCGTCGACAATGAATTGCCGGCCCAGGTCAGCGCCATCCGCAACGACATCCAGCGCCAGATCGCGGAGCCCGCCGCGATCTCGCAGACGCTGGCGAACAACACCTTCCTGCAGGCGTGGGAAGACGCCGGCAATCCGGACGACGGCCTCGCCGCGTGGACCGCGCAGTCCAAGCGCCTGCAGGACGCCAACCATGCGGCCACCGTGTTATGGGTGTCGGACACGACGTCGAAATACTTCACCGAAAAGGGCCTCGACCGCATGATCGACAAGAAGTCGGACAAGGATGCGTGGTTCAAGAAATTCCTCGACAGCGGCGTGTCCTATTCGCTCAACCTGGACAAGGATGGCACCACGGGCGTCTACATGCTGTTCATCGACGCGCGCGTGCAGACGCCGGGCGGCAAGCTGGCGGTCGCCGGCCTGGGCCTCTCTGCCGAAGCGCTGGCGAACAGCATCCGCAACTACCGCCTCGGCAAATCCGGCTACGTCTACCTGGTGAGCACCGACGGCACGCTGCTGGTCCACCGCGACCGCAGCCTGCTCGACGGTCGCCACACCCTCGACAAGCAGGCCGGCTTCACGCCCGAACTCGTACGTTCGCTGCTGGGCAAGCAGGCCTTTGCCTCCGCGCGCTACGACGCGCCGGCGGGCCGCCAGTTCGTCGCCTCGTCGTATGTGCCGGAGCTGAACCTGTACGTCGTGGCCGAGGTGCCGGAGGCCGAAGTGCTCGGCAACATCGGACAGACGGCCGCGGTGTCCGCCATCGTTGCGGCGCTCGTCGGCGGTGCCGTCGGTCTCGCCGCGATCTGGTTCGTCGCGGGCGCCATCTCGGCGCCGGTGATGGGCGCGGCCGGCATGCTGGGCGAGATCGCCGACGGTGAAGGTGACCTGAGCCGCCGTCTGCAGGCCGACGGCGAGGACGAAGTCGGCAAGCTGGCGCAGGCGTTCAACCGCTTCGTCGGCTCGCTGAGCGGCACGATCGGCAAGGTGCGCGACAGCAGCCATGTGATCGCCGACGCGACCGAGGAAATCGCACGCGGCAACCTGGACCTGTCGGCGCGCACGGAAGCGCAGGCGTCGAGCATCGAAGAGACGGCGGCCGCGATGGAAGAATTGACGACCACCGTGCGCCACAACGCCGAGCATGCGATGGAAGCGAACCGCCTCGTGTCCGAGACGGCGCAGTCGGCCGAGAAAGGCGGCGCCGTCGTGGCGGAAGTCGTGCGCACGATGGGCGCCATCACGCAAAGCTCGCGCAAGATTTCCGAGATCATCGGCGTCATCGACGGCATCGCCTTCCAGACCAATATCCTCGCGCTGAACGCAGCCGTGGAAGCCGCGCGCGCGGGCGAACAGGGCCGCGGCTTCGCCGTCGTCGCGGGCGAGGTGCGCACCCTGGCGC
>NZ_JBKYMO010000043.1:0-21210 GCF_047302915.1 Massilia sp. CT11-108
GCCGTCCGCGGTCGGCGGCATCGTCAGCATCGACGGCCTGCCCGTGATGCCCGGCGCGGAAGACATGACGCCTCAGCAGCGAGCCCAATTCGCCGAGCGGATGGGCGCCCAGGCCGGCAACCAGCCGCCGGCGCGGTTCGCGCAGCAGCAGCAAGGCTATATGCGCACGATCGGTGTGATGGACATGGCCAGGGCCGATGCGCTGGCCCGGCTGACGGCGCGCAGCGATCCGGCGTCGGTCGGCACGTGGGCCGCCGACGTCGTGACCGTGGACCTGCGCCCCGGCCTCAAGGCGATCCAGGCGCCGGTGCTGACGATCGTGCCCTACCTGGACCTGGACAGCAGCCAGCAAGGCCTCACGCCCGCCGCCAAGGCCGACTACTACCGCGCGCTGATGGAAGGCACGCCGAAACTGCAGGTGGTGACGGTCGCGCCGTCGCGCCACTTCGCGATGTTCGACCAGCCGCAGGCGGTCAACGCGGCGATCCGCACCTTCCTCGACACGCTGTAAGTCCGTGCGCCGCCGTCAAGGCCGCGCTGGCATCATGACCGTCATCGATATCGAGGAGACGGCGGGAAGGAGATGACATGAGCTGGGACGACGTGTGGGGCACGGTACGCGAGGAATTCACCGACATCGGCGACGGCGCGAGCATTGTCCGCATCGTCGTGCGCCTGCTGGTGGCGGTCGTACTGGGCGGCGTGCTGGGCTGGGAACGCGAATCCGTCGGCGCGCCCGCGGGCCTGCGCACGCACATGCTCGTGTCGCTGGGCTCCGCGCTGTTCGTCCTGATCCCGCTGCAGGCGGGCATGAAGATGGAAGACCTGTCGCGCGTGCTGCAGGGCGTGACGGCCGGCATCGGCTTCCTCGGCGCCGGCGCGATCCTCAAGCAGCGCGACCGCAACGACGTGCGCGGCCTCACGACGGCGGCCAGCATCTGGCTGACGGCCGCTCTCGGCGTCGCGGCGGGCATGGGCCGCGAGGCGACGGCGCTGCTGTCGACATTGTTCGCCCTCGTCATCCTCGCCATCCTGCGGCGCTGGTCCAAGACCTGACGTTGTAAAGATTTCCCGGTTGGCCGCCGTCGGGTAGAGTGCATGGCGGCGACGCCCGCGCATCCGCACGTCGCCCATCATACAAAAAGCCCAAGCGGCCAAGGAGTCCCATGCATCCCGTTCACAAGACCACCCTCCCCATCCTGCTGCTGCTCGGCGCCGGCGCCAACGCCGCGCCGCTCGCGGACGCCACCCTCCCCGCGCGCCAGGCCGACGTCGACGCGATCGTGCGCGAGATCTCGCCGCAGCGCATCCACGCCTACGTCGAAAAACTCGTGAGCTTCGGCACGCGCCACACGATGTCCGAGACGGCATCGAACACGCGCGGCATCGGCGCCGCGCGGCGTTGGATCAAGGCCGAGCTGGAACGCTGCGGCGCCGGCAAGCTGGACGTGCAGTTCCAGAGCCACGTCCACCCCGTCGCCAACCGCATCACGCGCCCGACGGAGATCGTCAACGTGGTGGCCACGCTGCCCGGCACGCAGCCGGCGTCGAAGGACCGCTACTACGTCGTCAGCGGCCATTACGATTCGCGCGTGACCGACGTGATGAACACCACGGCCGACGCGCCGGGCGCGAACGACGACGCGTCGGGCACCGCCGCCGTCATCGAGATGGCGTGCGTGATGTCGCGCCACAAGTTCGACGCGTCGCTCGTGTTCATGACCGTCGCGGCGGAAGAGCAAGGCCTGTACGGCTCCGGCGACTACGCGGCGAAGGCGAAAGCGGCCGGCATGAACATCGCGGGCATGCTGAACAACGACATCATCGGCAGCTCGCACGACGAGAACGGCAAGCTTGACAATGCGGAGGTGCGCCTGTTCGCTGAAGGCGTCCCGCCAGTGAAGGAGACGACGCCGGCGCTGCGCACCCTCCTCCAGACGGGCGGCGAGAACGACTCGATCACGCGCCAGCTCGCGCGCCACGTCAAGGAGACGGGCGAGCGCTATGTCCCGAACTTCAAGGTGAACATCATCTACCGGCGCGACCGCTACCTGCGCGGCGGCGACCACAGCCCGTTCCTCGACGCCGGCTACGCGGCCGTGCGCTTCACGGAACCGCACGAGGACTTCAACCACCAGCACCAGGACCTGCGCACGGAGAACGGCAGGAAGATCGGCGACCTCGTCGAATACGTCGATCCGGACTACGTGGCCCAGGTCGCGCGCGTGAACGCGGCGTCGCTCGCGTCGCTGGCGCTGGCGCCGGCCGCGCCGCAGGACGTCAAGGTGAAGACGGCGAACCTCGACAACGGCACGGACCTCGTGTGGAAGGCGAACACGGAACCCGACCTGGCCGGCTACCGCATCGTGTGGCGCGACACGACGGCGCCGCTGTGGCAGGGATCGAAGTTCGTCGGCAACGTGACGACGTACCGCGTCGACCTGTCCAAGGACAACCTGCTGTTCGGCGTGCAGGCCGTCGACAAGGACGGCAACGTGAGCCCGGCCACGTATCCGTTCCCCGCACGCTGATCCCCGCCCCATCATGCAGGGCGCATGACACGCCCCGCATGCCCTGTCAAAAAGCGCCGCCGGCCGTCTGGCGACGGATGTAACATTCGCGGCGCCGCAGCACGCCGCACTTCAGATCCGGCGCAAACCTCCTCGACTCTGCGGCGCGATACTGCGCCCTTGACGGCGCCCTTGTGCAGCCTGTGTTTATGCTGCGCCGCATGGTTTTTCGGCGCAATATTTTCTTGACAAGGCCACTGCTGAGCCTATTCTTATAGGCTACAAAAAATGTAAAAAGCTCGAACGATGTGCGCCCATGGCGGTCGTCAAGAGGCGTCCACGATTCGTAAGGTAGTCCGTAATATCATCTTGGAGGATGTGTATGTCGGTTATCACCCGTAGGACAATGCTGGTTGGAATTGCGGCCAGTCCGCTCTTGTTGCACGCTGCATGGGCCCAGCCCACGAACCTCAAGATTTCCCATCAATTCCCCGGCGGCAGTGTCGCCGAAGGTGATTTCCGCGACCGCCTGTGCCGCATGTTCGCGGCCGAGACGGAGCGCCGGACCAAAGGCAAAGTCAAATTCTCGATCTACCCCCGCTCCACCCTGATGAAGAGCGATGCGCAGATCCCCGCCCTGGCCAAGGGCGCGCTGGACATCTCGCTGGTGCCGCTGTCGTACGCCGGCGCCGACCTCCCGGAAGTGAACATCGGCCTGATGCCGGGCCTCGTCACGTCGTATGAACAGGGCTATGCCTGGAAGAACGAAGAGATCGGCAAGGAATTCAATCGCGTACTGGCCGACAAGGGCCTGATCATGCTGAGCTGGATCTGGCAGGCGGGCGGCATGGCGTCGCGCGGCAAGCCGATCGTCGATCCGGAAGACGCGGCCGGCCTGAAGGTGCGCGGCGGCTCGCCAGAAATGGACATGATCCTGAAGGAAGCCGGCGCCACCGTCGTGACGATGCCGTCGAACGACATCAAGGGCGCGATGGAAAAGGGCCAGCTCGACGCGGCCATGACGTCGTCGTCGTCGCTGATCTCGTTCCGCCTCGACGAAGTGAGCAAGTCCGTGACGACCGCGCGCGGCGGCACCTACTGGTTCATGCTGGAGCCGCTGCTGATGTCGCGTGCCGCCTTCGAGCGCCTGCCGAAGGACCAGCAGGCCGTGCTGCTGTCGGTGGGCGCCGACCTGGAAGCGTTCGCGCGCAAGTCGGCCCAGCAGGACGATGCGGCCGTGGCCGCGCTGTTCCAGGGTGCCGGCGGGCGCACGGTGGACCTGAACCAGGACTCGCTGCGCAAATGGCAGGAGCTGGCACGCGCGACGGCGTGGCGCGACTACGGGGAGCGCAATGCGAATTGCGCGAAGCTGCTGGCGCTGGCGGAAAAAACGATCGTCTAAGCACACCGTCATTCCCGCGCACGCGGGAATCCATGCTGAGCCTCCGACTGCCTCGCTCGCGAACAACCGCATGCGGCTTCGAGAGCTCTGCATGGGTTCCCGCTTTCGCGGGAACGACGACTCATCCGCCGGTGACCGGCGGGAAGAACGCCACTTCCCCGCCTTCCTGTACCGGCGTCCCCGGCTCGCACATCACATGGTTGAACGCCATGCGCAGCGCGCGCTCATGCGCGAGGGCCTCGGCCCACGTGCCGCCGCGGGCGATCAGGAAGTCGCGCACGGCGCCCACGGTGGCCACACCTTCGGGCAGGTCGACCGACTCGCCCGAACTGCCTACGGCTTCACGCACGCTGGCAAAGAATCGCAGATTGATCTTCATAATATTTCTCAGTACTGCAGCGCCGCGAACGGAATGAAGCGCACGATGTCGCCCTTCGCGATCGCCTGGCCCGGCGGGTTGTCGATCAGGCCGTCGGCCCATACCGTCGACGTCAGCACGCCGGAGCCCTGGTTCGGGAACAGGTCCAGCCCGCCGGCATCGTTGATGCGGGCGCGCAGGAATTCGTTGCGGCGGTCCGGCTTCGTCCACTCGAAATCCGCGCGCAGCGGGATCGCCTTCGGTGCGACGCCGCCCGTGACGCCCTGCAGGCGCAGCAGGAACGGCCGCACGAACAGCAGGAACGTGATGAAGCTCGACACCGGATTGCCCGGGAGGCCCAGGAAGAACGCGGCGCCTGATCCTTCACGGTTCACTTCGCCGAATGCCAGCGGCTTGCCCGGCTTGACGGCGATCTGCCACATGTTCAGGCGCCCTTCCGCTTCCACGGCCGGCTTGATGTGGTCTTCCTCGCCGACCGAGACGCCGCCCGACGTGATGATCAGGTCGTGCTCGGCGGCCGCGGCACGCAACGTGTCGCGCGTGGCCCGCAGCGAATCCGGCACGATGCCGTAGTCGCTGATCTCGCAGCCGAGGTTTTCCAGCAGCCCGCGCAAGGTAAAACGGTTCGAATTGTAGATGGCGCCCGGCGCCAGCGGCTCGCCCGGCATCGCCAGCTCGTCGCCCGTAAAGAACACGGCCACGCGCACGCGCCGGCGCACGGGCAGGCGCGCGAGGCCGACGGAACTCGCCAACCCCAGCTCCTGGCCGCGCAGCCGCGTACCGGCCGGCAGGATCACGGAACCGGCGACGATGTCCTCGCCGGCGCGGCGGATCCATTCGCCCGACTGCGGCGCGTGTTTGATCGTCACCTGATCGCCGTTCGCCTCGCACTGCTCCTGCATCACGACGGCATCCGCACCCTCTGGAATCAGCGCGCCCGTGAAGATGCGCGCGGCGGTGCCCGGTTCCAGGGGCTGGCCGACGGTGCCGGCCGGGATGCGCTGGGCGATGCGCAACGTGACCGACCCGCTGGCGCAATCGGACGCGCGGACGGCATAGCCATCCATCTGCGTGTTGTCCGCCGACGGCACGTTCAAGCCCGACACCTGGTCGCAAGCGAGCACGCGGCCGTTGGCGGCAAGCGTGTCGACGTCCTCGACGCCGTCGACGGCACGCGCCGCCGCCAGCAGGAAGTCCAGCGCCTCCCGCACCGGCATCAGCGGCTTGCGTGCAGGCTGGTTCACTTGTCCAGCCCCGTGTGCGCCGCGATGAACTGCTTCATCTCGGCGACGTTCGGCTGCATGACGACGAAGCGCTGCGGCAGCGACTCGATGTCCTCGAAGCCGGCCGGACGCGCGGCGTCGGTGCCCAGCGCTTCCAGGATCGTCTCGTTGAACTTGGCGGCCAGCGCCGTCTCCAGCACGATCATCGGCACGCCCGGCTCCACGTGTTCGCGCGCGACCTTGATGCCGTCGGCCGTGTGCGTGTCGATGGTGATGCCGTAGTCGTCGAACACGTCGCGGATCGTCGCGAGACGGTCTTCGTGCGTCGAGCAGCCCGACTGGAAGCCATAGTTCGCGACCAGCTTGAATTCGTCGCCGTCGCTGCCCGGCGCGCCCGACAGGTCGAAGCCGCCGTGCGTGTCGACCTTGCGAAACAGCGCGTGCGTGCGGTCCGCATCGCGGCCGACGAGGTCGTACACGAAGCGCTCGAAGTTCGATGCCTTCGAGATGTCCATCGACGGGCTCGACGTGTGATACGTCTCGGACGATTTACGGACGCGGTACACGCCGGTGCGGAAGAATTCGTCCAGCACGTTGTTCTCGTTCGTCGCGACGACCAGCTTCGCGATCGGCAGGCCCATCATGCGCGCGATGTGGCCGGCGCAGATATTGCCGAAGTTGCCCGACGGGACGGTGAACGACACTTTCTGGTCGTTCGACGTCGTCGCGCTCAGGTAACCGCGGAAGTAGTACACGACCTGCGCGACGACGCGCGCCCAGTTGATCGAGTTCACCGTGCCGATCTTCTGGCGGACCTTGAATTCGAGGTCGTTCGACACGGCCTTGACCATGTCCTGGCAATCGTCGAACACGCCTTCGACGGCGATATTGTGGATGTTCGGATCCTGCAGGCTGAACATCTGGGCGGTCTGGAACGCGCTCATCTTCTTGTGCGGCGACAGCATGAACACGCGGATGCCTCGCTTGCCGCGCATCGCGTATTCGGCCGCGCTGCCCGTGTCGCCGGAGGTGGCGCCGAAGATGTTCAGCTCGTCGCCGTTCTTCGCCAGCGCGTATTCGAACAGATTGCCCAGCAGCTGCATCGCCATGTCCTTGAAGGCCAGCGTCGGGCCGTTCGACAGGCCCTGCAGGATCAAGGTGCGTTCCGGCGACTGTTCCAGCACGCGCAGCGGCGTGATCTGGCTTGCGGACTCGTCGGCGCGGGCGTTCCTGTAGACCTCGGGGGTGTACGTCTTCGCCGTGAGGGCCTTCAGGTCGGCGTCCGGAATATCGGTCGCGAACTTGCGCAGGATCTCGTACGCGAGTTCCGCGTAGGACAGCTTGCGCCAGGCGTCGAGCTCGGCGCCGGTCACCTGCGGGTACTGTTCGGGCAGATACAGCCCGCCGTCCGGCGCCAGGCCGCCCAGCAGGATGTCGGAAAATTGTTGGGGATTACGTGCTGCGGACGCGCTCGTTGCGCGGGTGGACACATATTGCATACGATAGAAAAGATCGGGGTTGGCTGGCGTTGGATATTTATTATAGTCCGGACGAGCAATATTGTCTTTTTACCGAATATTGTTTTGTTATTTCGTTGGAAAATGATGCGCTGCAATGCGGCGGGCGCGAAAGCCCACCGTTTGCATCAGCACGCGGCGTGATTCACCGTCACCACGTGGATCGCCAGGCCGCCCAGCGACGTTTCCTTGTACTTCGCCTGCATGTCGAATCCGGTCTGGCGCATCGTCTCGATGACCTCGTCCAGGGTGACGAAGTGCGTGCCGTCGCCCTTCATCGCCAGCGACGCCGCCGTGATCGCCTTGATCGCGCCCATGCCGTTGCGTTCGATGCACGGGATCTGGACGAGGCCGCCGATCGGGTCGCAGGTCATGCCCAGATGGTGTTCGATGCCGATCTCGGCCGCGTTTTCGATCTGGCCGTTGGTGCCGCCCAGCGCGGCGACGAGCCCCGCCGCCGCCATCGCGCACGCGACGCCGACCTCGCCCTGGCAACCGATCTCCGCACCGGAGATGGAAGCGTTCTTCTTGCACAGCATGCCGATCGCGGCCGCCGTCAGCAGGAAGTCGTGGATGCCGCGGCGCGCATCGGTCGGACGGCAATCCTCGGCGTAGTAGCGCAACACGGCCGGGACGATGCCGGCCGCGCCGTTCGTCGGCGCCGTCACCACGCGGCCGCCGGCCGCATTCTCTTCGTTGACGGCCATCGCGTACAGGCTGACCTGGTTGACGGCGTCGTGCGGCAGGTGGTTCGTCGCGTAGCGCGCCGCCTGCTCCTGGCGCCACAGCTTCGCCGCGCGGCGCTTGACGTTCAGCCCGCCCGGCAGTTCCCCTTCCGTGACGAGGCCGTGCTCGATGCAGCTGCGCATCACTGCCCAGATGCGGTCCAGGCCGGCATCCAGTGCGTCGTTCGTCATGCGCGCGCACTCGTTCGCGCGCAGCATGGCCGGGATCGCCAAGCCGTCGCGCTCGCCCTGCGCCAGCAGCTCGCGCATCGTCGAGAACGGGAACGGCACCGCGACCGTCTCGCGCGCCGCCTGCGTTTCGCCCGGGGCCGTGACGAAGCCGCCACCGACCGAGTAATAAATGCGCTCGATGACGCTGCCGTCGGCCAGCTTCAGCACGAAGCGCATGCCGTTCGGATGGTCCGGCAGCGTGGATTGCTTGTGCCACACGAGGCCCGTGCCGCGGGTGAACGGCACAGTCTTGGTGCCGAGCAGGTTCAGCACGCCGTCCAGTTCCGCTTCCGCGAGCTTGTCCTCGACGGTGTCCGGGTCGACGTCCTGCGGCGTCTCGCCCATCAGGCCGAGGATGACCGCCTTGTCGGTGGCGTGGCCGACGCCCGTCAGCGCCAGCGAGCCGTACAGGTGTGCTTCCACGCCCACGACATCGCTGAGCGGGCCGCATTCGACGAGGAAGCGGCGCGCGGCGACCATCGGGCCGACGGTGTGCGAACTGGATGGGCCGATGCCGATCTTGAACAGGTCAAATACGCTCATGTCCATGAGCTGTCTCCTTGTTGTGTAGCGGGCTGTTGGAACGTCTCGTGGACGCCGCCCTCAAAAAGCGTCATTCCCGCGGCAGCGGGAATCCATACTGAATCGGCAATGCCAGCTCAGCTCGGATTCCCGCCTTCGCGGGAATGACGGTGCATATGTTGTCCACTTATGGTGAATCCACACATGCGCATAGTGTACTCAAGCCGCCTTGCTCAACCCGACATCGACATTGGCCAGCATGTCCTCGACCATCTCGTCGACCTTGACGCGCGCCTTCCAGCCCCAGTCCGCGGTCGCGCGGCTGTCGTCGAGGCTCTTCGGCCAGGAATCGGCGATCTGCTGGCGGCTGTCCGGCTGGTACGCGATGCGGAACGCCGGCAGTTTTTTCTGGATGGCGGCGGCCAGTTCGCGCGGGTTGAACGACACGCCGGCCACATTGTACGAGGAACGGATGACGACCTGCTCCGCGGGGGCCTCCATCAGCTCGATGGTGGCGCGGATCGCGTCCGGCATGTAGATCATCGGCAGCGTCGTTTCCGGGCCGAGGAAGCATTCGTACGTCTCGCCGCGCAGGGCCGCGTGGAAGATGGCGATCGCGTAGTCCGTCGTGCCGCCGCCCGGGGGCGACTTGTAGCTGATGATGCCGGGGTAGCGGATGCTGCGCACGTCCACGCCATACTTCGCGTGGTAGTACTCGCACAGGCGCTCGCCGGCCAGCTTGCTGATGCCGTAGATCGACGTCGGATCCATGATCGTGGTCTGCGGCGTGGCTTCCGCCGGCGTATTCGGGCCGAACGCGGCGATCGACGACGGCCAGAACACCTTCAGCGGCTTGCCGGCGTCTCCCCGCTCGCGCGCGATCTCGAGGATGTTCAGCAGGCCGTCCATGTTCAGCGTCCATGCCTTCAACGGCGCCTTTTCGCCCGTGGCCGACAGCAGCGCCGCCAGCTGGTAGACCTGCGTGATGTCTTCGACGGCGATCAGGCGGGCCACCCCGTCCTTGTCGAGCACGTCGACGCGGACGTAGCGCGCGGCGCCGTAGACGTTGTCCGTGCCGATGTCCGCTGCGATCACGTTGGCCGCGCCGTGCTGCTGCGCGAGGGCGGTTACCAGTTCACTGCCGATCTGGCCGTTGGCGCCGATGACGAGGATGCGTTCCATGCTTGTTTTCCTTGCTCTTTTTGCGGCTTCGTGAGCCTGTTCCGGCGCGCCGCTTCGTGGGCGGCGCATCCGGTCGATCGATGATCCGGCTGTCGCGGTCAGGCGGCCTTGATGATGCCCAGTTCGCGGCCGGCCTGCTCGAAGGCGCCCAGCACCTTGTCGAGCTGTTCGCGGGTATGCGCGGCCGACAGCTGCACGCGTACGCGCGCCTGCCCCATCGGCACCACCGGGTAGAAGAAGCCCGACAGCAGCACGCCCAGTTCGAACATGCGGGCGGCGAATTTCTGCGCGACGGGTGCGTCGAACAACATCACCGGCACCACCGGGTGCGTGCCCGGCTTGATGGTGAAGCCGATGCGCTCGATCTCGCGGCGGAAATAGGCCGTGTTCTCGTGCAGGCGGTCGCGCAGTTCGGTCGACTTGCCGATGCGGTCCAGCACCGCGAGCGACGCGCCCGCGATCATCGGCGCCAGCGTGTTCGAGAACAGGTACGGACGCGATTTCTGGCGCAAGGTCTCGATGACTTCCTTGCGGCCGGAGGTAAAACCGCCCATCGCGCCACCCAGCGCCTTGCCGAGGGTGCCCGTGATGATGTCGATCCTGCCGATCACGCCGCAGTGCTCGTGCGTGCCGCGGCCCGTCTTGCCCATGAAGCCGGACGCATGCGACTCGTCGATCATCGTCAGCGCGCCATATTTCTCGGCCAGCGCGACGATCCTGTCGAGCTGCGCGATCGTGCCGTCCATCGAGAACACGCCGTCCGTGACGATGATCTTGTGGCGCCTGCCGGCTTCCGTCGCGGCCTGCAGCTGCTTTTCCAGGTCGGCCATGTCGTTGTTGGCATAGCGGTAGCGCGCGGCCTTGCACAACCGGATGCCGTCGATGATCGACGCGTGGTTCAGCGCATCCGAGATGATCGCGTCGTTCTCGTCGAACAGCGGCTCGAACACGCCGCCGTTGGCGTCGAACGCGGCGGCGTACAGGATCGTGTCTTCCGTGCCGAGGAAGTCCGACAGCTTCTTCTCGAGTTCCTTGTGCACCGTCTGCGTGCCGCAGATGAAACGCACGGACGACAGGCCGTAGCCGTATTTCTGCAGCGCCGCTTCGGCGGCCTTCTGCGTCTCGACGTCGCCCGACAGGCCGAGGTAGTTGTTGGCGCACATATTGATCAGCGTGCGGCCATCGTCCGCGACCACTTCGGCGCCCTGGCGCGAGGCAAGCACGCGTTCGGGCTTGAACAGGCCCCCGGTCTTGAGCGTGTCGAGTTTCTGCTGGAGGCCGCTATAGAATGCTTGATCGCTCATGTTTCCTCGTCCTTGTCGGTTGGCGAATGGTATAGTGTGGATTCGTTCGATGTATGGAACTTGTTCTATATTTCGAACAGAAATTCAATATATTGAATATTACTCCCAGCCATTGAACTTGGCAAGCAAGCTCCATGAACAACAATACCAGTGCTCCGCCGGAAGTCGGCGCCACCCTGCAGCGGCTGCGACTCGCACGCGGCCTGACCCTGGAAGACCTGTCGCGCATCGCCGGCGTGTCCAAATCGATGCTGTCGCAGATCGAGCGCGAAAAGGCCAACCCCACCATCGCCATCACGTGGCGCCTGGCCAATGCGCTCGGCGTGCAGATCGGCGAATTACTCTCCTCCGAAGTGCGCGCGGTCGACCTGATCCGTGTCGTCGACGCCCACGAAATCCCCACCTTGCCCGGCAGCCACGCGGGCTACTCCCTGCGCATCCTGGGACCGATGGACCTTGCCGGCAAGTATGAATGGTATGAACTGACCTTGCAGCCGGGCGGCGAACTGGCGTCGCAGGCCCATGATCCTGGTACCAACGAGCACTTGACCGTGGTAACTGGGACGGTGGAATTGGAGGTCGGGGCCGAGAAGCGAAAAATCAAGCACGGCGCGACGGCGCGTTATCCGGCCGACCAGAATCATGCCATCCGGAATGCCGGCAAGACGGAGGCGAAGGCCTTGCTGGTGGTCGTACACCGCTAGCTGGGCGGCACTTCCGTTTCACTCAACACGCGAACCTCTCGTCAAAAGGTCGATCTTACGCTGTACATTTGCGCACGCCGTTCATATAACTCACAGCAACCGCCAGGCCGGGCTTTCCCAAGTCAATCTCGTCATTGATCCGCCGTCAACAGGACTCATCCGACTGCGTTCCCATCGACAACCGCCATTGCCGCCGACCGCCCGGCACGATGTGGGTTGCACCCCGCGTGCCGTCCGTTTGCAGCATGGCAAAGACCAGAGAGGTTAGCCATGACCGACCAAGCTCGCGGCGATACCGTGATGTTGACCATCACAGGGCGTCAGCTTGAAACGAAACCGATGCCGGCAGCCTTCGTGCGCGTCATTCCTCGCGCCGCCGGTCCCGGTCAGGAAGCCGACGACGAGCTGCTGCCACCGGGCCTGGAAACGGTGTGGGCGATCGACGTGAGTCCCGCCGCGCGCGACACCGAAGCGACGACGAAGACCTTCTCGGTAGCACCCGATCATATCGTCGTCCTGGAGTTGGCGGACGGGGGGACGCTCGTGGCCAACCCGGCCCGCCTGAAGGAGGCGCTGGACCGCGCCGGCGACAGCCAGTTGCAGAAACAGAAAGACAGCCAGCCCGACCTCGACAAGCTGGGCCCGGATACGAACGCGCAGCGCGGTGCGGTGGCCATGCTGAAGGGGTTGATCAGCAGGATCACGCTGCTCGCGGTGCCGGAGTCGGGTCACGACGACCTGCTGCGCGACGTCGCCGCCGACGTCGGCATGGCCCAGGCCGGCGTGACCTGGCTCGGCACCATGGCCCTGATGAAAGCCATCGAGGCGCGCCTTGACCGCCCTGGCCTGTGTCGCCTCGAATATGGGGGAGGCACACCGCACGACCTGGCGGAGTTGAAATTGACTGAAGCAAATCTGACGGGCCCCGGTTCCAAGCCATTGTCGCCGGACACGCACCTGCTCGTGTTTATCCATGGCACCGGATCGAGCACCGCAGGCAGTTTCGGCCACCTGTGCACCGCGGAACCAGACCTTTGGAAAAGCCTGGTCAATCGCTTTGGCGAACACATCTACGGCTTCGAACACCGGACGCTATCGCAAAGCCCGATCGAAAACGCACTCGACCTGGTCCGCGCCCTGCCGCACGGCGCCCAGGTCTCGCTGGTCTCGCACTCGCGCGGCGGCCTGGTCGCGGACTTGCTGTGCCTGGCCGATTTCGGCGCCCAGATCGAAAACTATTGCTACCGGTTTCCTTCGCCGGGAACGCACGACGAGAAGTTGGGCAAGGCCATCCTGGATGGGTTGAAGGACGCCTACGGCGACCAACTCAAGATGCTGCTGAATCTCGCCGGCGAACTTCGCGACCGCAAGCTCGTGATTCGCAGGTATGCGCGCATCGCCAGCCCCGCCAACGGGACGCTGCTGGCCAGCGGTAACTTCGACGTGTTCCTGTCAAGCGTGCTGACCCTGCTCGGCGCCGTGCCCTTCCTCTATTCGAGCTTGCTGTACCGGGAGTTCCGGCGCGCCGTCATCGAAATCGCCAAGCGCCGCACGGACCCGCACATGGTGCCCGGCATCGAGGCCATGCTGCCGGATTCGCCCCTGACCCAGTTCCTGTGCGTGGCGCCGGTCCAACCCGGCATCCAGATGGCGGTCATCGCCGGCGACGCCGAGGGCGGCGACATGCTGAGCCGGCTGCGCGTCGCGCTCACCGACTTCGTCCTGTTCGACAAGGAAGACAACGACCTTGTGGTCGACACGCCCGCCATGCTGGCAGGGATCGCTCCCAGAGCCAACGCGCGCATATTGTTCGAACGGGGGAGCAACGTATCGCACTTCCGCTATTTCACCAACAGTTCCAGCCGCATCGCGGTGCGCGATTGGCTGCTGAGTCCCGACGTCGACAAGCTGGACCGTTTCATCACGCTGCCCGAACGCGAGGACTACGCCGCCGCCATGGCAAAGGCGACAAGCTGGCGGGGCCGCAGCGGCGCGGCGCGGCTGCCGATCGTCGTGGTCCTGCCGGACCTGATGGGATCGCACCTGAAGACCAGGCAGAATCACATCTGGTTCCCGCCCCTGCCAGGCGCGCGCGGGCTGGAACTGCTCGAGCTCCCCGATGCGAACTGTTACGACACCGAGGCGACGGACATATTCGACATCTTGTACGGCAACCTGTGCCGCCACCTCGCCGACAGTCACCAGGTGGAGCCGTTTCCTTATGACTGGCGGCTGTCGCCGGAAGACCTTGGAAAGCGGCTCGCCGCCTTTCTGGAGCGTTTCCGCGACAGCCAGGTTCCGGTGCGCTTCCTCGCCCACGGCATGGGCGGCCTCGTGGTGCGTGCCTGTGCCTGCCTGCCCGCACAAAACATCCTCCGCATCCTCATGGAGCGCAAAGGTGCGCGCATCGTCATGCTCGGCACACCCAACCGCGGCACCCATTCGATAGTGGCCGACCTGCTGGGCAAAGGCGACGGCTTCCGCTCACTATGGCGGCTCGACGTCAACGGCCCCTCCCTCCGGAAGCTGCTGGACACCTTCGCGCGCTTTCCAGGTGTGCTCAGCCTGCTTCCTGCGCGTGACTTCGCCGAAACCGTCGGCATGATACCGGGCAGCAGAGAACACGATTATTACGACGCGCAGGAGTGGAAGCGCCTGGCCGGCCTCGTTTCCGACCGCTGGTTCGGCGCCGGATGCAGCGCCACGCCATCGCAGGCACTGCTGGTCCAGGCCGCGTGGCTGTCCGACAAGAATGCCGAGCTGGAACGGGAGCGCGTCGGCAAGGCGCTCCCGACCGCGAGTTCGGATCCGACCACGATCTATGTGTTCGGCGTCGCACCCAGCACGCCTTGCGGCCTCGTGGAGCTTGCCGGACTTCCGCATCCGGGCATGATGGCCACCCCGTCCGGCGACGGCATCGTGACCTGGGAATCCGGCCGGTTGCCCGGCATCGACAGCTATTACTTCATGCCGGCCCGCCATGGCGACATGGCGGCAACGCAGGAGTACTTCCCGGCGCTTGCCGAACTGCTGAAAGCCGGCACAACCCGCCACCTGTCGCACGAACCGCCGCTGCGGACGATCGAGAAGATGGGTCCCGTCATGTACGACGCGGCGCCCCCGACCGCGGCCGACACCGAGGCGGTGCAGCGCTGCCTGCTCGGCGGCTCGCTGCGTAGCCGGCTGCCGGCCGCGCCGCCGCGCCGCCTGGACGTCAAGGTGCGTGCGATGGACCTGCGCTTCCTCTCCATGCCGATCATGGTCGGCCACTACGAACAGGATCCGATCTCCGGACCGGAAGCCCTGATCGACCGCGAACTCCTCGGTGGCGACCTGAGCAAGCGCTACAACCTCGGCCAGTACGCAGGCGCACGCGGTTCCGCGACCGTCGTGCTGCGCGGCGCGCGCGCGGCCCGCCTGAGCGGTGCGGTGGTCACCGGACTGGGGCGCTACGACGTCTCGCTCAGTGCCTCCGAGCTCACCGAATCGGTGCGCGTGGGCGCTCTGCGTTTCCTGCTGCAGGTAATGGATGTGCTGGGGAAGGATGAACGTGAGCTGGCGCTGAGCTCGCTGTTGATCGGCTTTAATTCCTCCGCCAACCTGTCCGCCGCGGCGTCGGTCGAGGCATTGGTCCGCGGCGTGGTGCTGGCCAACGCCCGCTTCCACGAGCGGACAGGTACCAACATCCACATCGCCACGCTCGATATCGTCGAACTGTACCTGGACACGGCCATCAGCGCCGTATACGCGTTGCGCGACTTGCGCGAACGTATGAAGCAGTTCGCCGCCAGCCACAACACGGAACTCGTGACCTGCGATGAGCTGGTCAGCGGCGAAGGGATGCGCCAGCGCCTGCACGATACGGCGGAGGCCAGCTACTGGCCGCGCATCATCGTCACGGACGCGGACCGGACCGAGGAAAATGCACTCGCCCCGCCGGCCCTCAAGCCGACAGAACAGGCAGAGGCGCCGATCGCCGATCGTCTCCGCTTCATGTACGTCGGCACCCGGGCGCGCGCCGAGACCATCGTCCAGCAGCGCCAGCCGAGCCTGATCGAGACGCTGGTCCGGCGCCAGATCGCGAGCCACAAATGGGACCCGGAGTTCGGCCGCATGCTGTATCAACTGATGGTGCCGCACGATTTCAAGGATGCGGCGCGCCAGCTCGACCGGCTGGTTCTCGTCGTCGACGGGTATACGGCCAACCTGCCATGGGAACTGATGCTGGCCGAGGAGCCGCCGCGCGAGCGCACCGGGGCCGAGCGCGAGAACATGCCGCTTGCGGTACGCGCGTCCGTCGTACGGCAGCTTGCCTCGCTGCGCTACCGGCCGCAGGTGGTGCAGGCGATGGCATACACCGCGTTGGTCATCGGCAATCCATCCGTGCGGGGCTTCCAGGACGGATTCGTCCCGACCGACGGTGACGCGGCCGCCTGGCAACCGGCGCCGCTCCCCGGCGCCCGCGACGAGGCATTGACGATCGCCCAGGTCTTGAAAAAACATAGTTATGAAGTACAGCAGCTCATCGGCTACGAGTCCGTCGTGGCAACCTTCACGGAGGACGCCGCCGTCACGGCCCGCGGCGGCCCGATGCGCCTCGGCCCACCCGTTCCGGAGGACGCCGGCAACGATACCGACGCGGCCCATGTGCTGGCCGCGCTGTACCGGCAGCCGTGGCGCATCCTGCACATTTCCGGGCACGGCGTGTTCCACATGCAGCACAAGGACGGGCGACCGCGCAGCGGCGTGCTGCTATCGGACGGTTTGCTGATCACCGCGGCCGAAATCTCGGCGATGGAAGTGGTACCCGAACTGGTGTTTCTGAATTGCTGCCATACCGGGCAATTCGACGATGGACGCCAGAGCAACCGTCTGGCCGCCAGCATTGCCCGCGAACTCATCGAGATCGGGGTGCGTTGCGTGCTCGTGACGGGCTGGGCGGTCGACGACGCGTTGGCGCAGCGCTTCGGCACCTGCTTCTACAATCAGCTGCTAGGGCAACGTCAACAGTTCGGCGAAGCAGTCAAGGTCGCTCGTTACGAAGTCTGGGAGCGCAATCGGAACGATCTCACCTGGGGCGCGTTCCAGGCCTACGGCGATCCTGGCTGGACTGCGGAATCTAGCACCGACAACACCGACGAACCGGTACTGCAGGATACCCCGTTCGTTGCGCTGGAAGAACTGTTGGAGGCCCTGGCGGATGCCCGGGTGCGCCTGGCGCACCAGCGCGATACGTACGCCGAGCAGGAAAGCGCCCTCATCGCGAAGCGGGTCGACATGCTCGTGGACAAGCGATGCCAGCCCAAATGGCGGGTGCGTCCCGAGTTGCATTCGGCCCTCGGCGCCACGAGGCGGGAGCTGAACCAGATCGAAGAGGCCTACGATGCCTTCCTGCGCGCGGCCCAACTTGAGGATCAATACGGCAAATTGTCGGTCCGTGACATCGAACAACTGGCGGAGGTCGAGGCCCAGTACGGCGAACAGTGCGCCGCGCGCGCGCTCCCGCCGGAGAACGGCAAAGGGCCGGACCAGGCGCAGTTGCGCAAGGCACTGGCGCGCAGCGACGCTTTGCTCCAGCGTGCGTTGGCACGGGTCGATTCGCTCGACCATTTGTCCGACATCGCCGTCGGGCCCGACGCCAACCGGGCCACACCGGCCGGGCCTGGCGTGGCACCGAATTGCCTGCGCCAGGCCTTGCGCGGCAGGATCCACCGCCGTATGGCCAGCGTGCAGGCGCGCCGGCTGCTGGCCCTGTCCGAAGACCGCACCCAGGAAATCGCAGATGCCGCGACCAGGATGGAAGAGCAGTTGCGCCTGGCCACCGACGCTTACCGGAAAGCCGAAGGCAAAACAGCCCTCGGCAATATTGCTCCCGACCTTGCCCTGAGCAGGCTGGCGCTGGAGGCGCTGGCCGGCCTGTACACCGCCGACAAGACGCAAGGCGCCGCCATCACGTTCGCCCGGCTGTGCGGCACCTACGCCTGCGAGACCGACCCATCCACCGATACCGCGTCGACTCTGCTACGGGCCAAGGCGCTGCTGGTGGAGACCCTGATCACGGGCACTCTCGGGGATGACGGCGCCAGCGGCCAGGCCAGCTTCGACAACGTGCTGCTGGCCTATACCGACGCTACCCATGGCGTCGCGCTGAAACCGTCGGAGATGGATGTCATCGTGACCGACATCGAGGCGCTGGCGCGCCTGTACCGGGCTTTGAGCACGCGCCGCGAAGGCCCGGACGAAAGCTACAAGCGGATCGCCAGGACACGGGAACAGATCGCCGACAACCTCAGAAAGCTGGCGCTCAGGCTGCAGCCTTCGCGTGTGCAGCGGGCGGAACGACATAGCGCGGCGAGCCTGACCCGGCCGGAAAGCGCGGAGGTCGCGAAAAGCTTCTGACGGCCCGGCAGGCGGGCACGGCGCCAAACAAAAACCCCCGCAGGCGGCGGGGGTTGTCGGGTCCTTCGGGGCACAGCGCCGCCACAGCGGGACGGCGGTGCAAGCGCGACTTACATCGGCGGCTGCAGGCCGTTCTGGTACGCGGCGCCGACGGTTTCGATGGCGCGGCGCATTTCCATGCAGAACGTGCGAAACATGCGGCTCAGTTTGCTGTCGCCGGTGGCGGTGTTGCGGGTCGAGATCGTGGTATAGGCGTTCATGACAGCTCCGTTTTCAATATCGTTCGTTGATGACTGAAGTCTACGCCCACATCAGATATCAATCCAATTTCCTTTTCCGATCTCCGCAATAGGTTTCCGTGATGTCTCCCCGCTGTCATATTGCAGCCGCTGACAGCGGGGATCACGCAAACTTATATCTCCGCGCCGCCCGCGACGGTGGGCGACATCTCCACGTTGAGCGCCTTCGTCAGGAAGCCCCAACGGTCGGCCACTTCCTCGATCTGCTTGTTCGTCGGCTTGCCCGCGCCGTGGCCAGCCTTCGTGTCGATGCGGATGAGCACCGGATTCGGTCCGGCCTGCGCCGCCTGGGCCGTCGCGGCGAACTTGAAGCTGTGCGCCGGCACCACGCGGTCGTCATGGTCGGCCGTCGTGATCATCGTGGCCGGGTAGCATGTGCCCTGCTTGAGGTTGTGCAGCGGCGAATACTTCACCAGGGCCTTGAACTCATCCGGGTTTTCGGACGAGCCATAGTCCGACGTCCAAGCCCAGCCGATCGTGAACTTGTGGAAGCGCAGCATGTCCATCACGCCCACCTGCGGGATCGCCGCCGCGAACAGCTCGGGCCGCTGAGTCATCGCCGCGCCCACGAGCAGGCCGCCGTTGCTGCCGCCGCCGATCGCGAGTTTCGCGGGCGACGTTACCTTGTTGGCAAGGAGCCATTCCGCCGCGCCGATGAAGTCGTCGAACACGTTCTGCTTCTTGAGCTTCGTGCCGGCCTCGTGCCACGCCTCGCCGTATTCGCCGCCGCCGCGCAGGTTGGCGACAACGTACACGCCGCCCATTTCCATCCACGCCAGGTTGGCCGGCGAGAAGGCCGGGGTCAGCGAAATATTGAAGCCGCCGTAGCCGTACAGATAGGTCGGATTGTTGCCGTCCAGCTTCAGTCCCTTTTTCGACACGATGAACATCGGCACGCGCGTGCCGTCGCGGCTCGTGAAGAACTGCTGGCGCGTTTCGTAGTCGTTCGGGTCGAACTGGACCTTCGGCTGGCGGAACACGGTACTGGTGCCCTTCTTCATGTCCAGCCGGTAAATCGTCGTCGGCGTCGTGAAGCTGGTGAACGAGAAGAAGGTTTCCTTGTCGCCACGCTTGCCCGTGAAGCCCGCGACGCTGCCGATGCCCGGCAGCACCACCTCGCGCACCGGCTTGCCCTTCAGGTCCGTGATCCTGACGACACTGCGCGCGTCGGCGAGGTATTGCGCGATCAAGCGGTCGCCGACGAGGTGCGCCGCCACGAGCGTCTGCTCGCCTTCCGGCACGATCGTCTTCCAGTTCGCCTCCCGCGGCTTGCGGGTGTCGATCGCGACGATGCGCTGGCGCGGCGCATCGCGGTCCGTGACGAAATAGAACACGGGACCTACGTTGTCGACGAAGTCGTAGGCCGCGTCGAAGTTGTTGATCAGCGGTTGCACCTTCGCGCCCGGCTTCGTCAAGTCCTTGTAGAACACGCGGTATTTATGGGCCGTACCCTTCGTCGCGGTGATGATGAGGTAGCGGCCGTCGTCCGTCGTCGCGGCACCGAAACCCCACTCCTTCTCGTCCGGCCGGTCGTAGACGAGCACGTCGGCGTCCTGCGGCGTACCCAGCTTGTGGTAGTACAGCTTCTGGAAGTAATTCACGTCTTCGAGCTTGGTCGCTTCCTTCGGCTCGTCGTAGCGGCTATAGAAGAAACCCTTGCCGTCGCGCGTCCAGGCCGTCTCCGAGAACTTGACCCACTTGATGTGATCCGCGAGATCCTTGCCCGTCACCACATCGCGCACCTTGATCTCGTTCCAGTCCGAGCCCGAGGCCGCGGTCGAGTATGCGAGCCGCTTGCCGTCCGGGCTCACGGCGAGGCCGGCCAGGGCGACGGTGCCGTCGGCGGCCAGCGTGTTCGGGTCGAGCAGCAGGCGCGGCGTGTCCGTCAGCGACGTCATCGTGTACAGCACGGCCTGGTTCTGCAGGCCGTCGTTGCGGCTGAAGAAATAGCGGCCGCCTTCGCGGAACGGCACGCTGTAGCGCTCGTAGTTCCACAGCTGGGTGAGGCGCTGGCGGATCGCGGCGCGCTGGGGGATCGTGGCCAGGTAAGCCTGCGTCACCTGGTTTTCCGCGTCGACCCACGCCTTCGTGTCCGCGCTGTTGGCGTCTTCCAGCCAGCGGTACGGATCGGCGACGGTCGTGCCGAAATAGGTGTCGGTCTGGTCGCCTTTCTTCGCGACCGGATAGGTCAGCGGCGTGGCGCTGCCCTGGCAGGTCTGGCTGTTGGCCGGACCGGCGAGCGCCGCAGCGAGAGCGACGAAGGCGGCGACAAAGGTGGCATGTCTCATGTGCATGGTTGTTGTCGTTGTACGATGGGTTGTCGGCGGATGCCGCTGAGCATGATAGCGCGATTCAGCTGTCAGGACGACAACACCGCCGGGCTCACGCGGCACGCCGCTCCGGCCCCGCGTACGACCGGGCACTCTGCCACTGGCGCCGCATGTCGTCCGCGCTCGCGATCTGTTCCTCCGACAGGCGGCGCGCGACGATCGCCTTGTTCGCGCTGGCGGCCGGGTCGCCCGCGTCGGCCGCGAGCAGCATCCACATGTACGAGCGCACGGTATCGCGCGCGACGCCGCGGCCGCTGTTGTACATGCCGCCCAGGTTGTACTGGGCCAGCGCGTGGCCCTGTTCGGCGGCGAGCCGGTACCAGTGCACGGCCTGCGCGTCGTCCTGCGGCACGCCCTGGCCGTTCGCATACATGACGCCGAGATTGTTCTGGGCGCTCGCATCGCCCTGCTCGGCGGCGCGCCGGTACCAGGCCGCCGCCAGCGCCTCGTCGCGTCGCACGCGATCCGGAGCAGGCGCTGTAC
>NZ_JBKYMO010000044.1:0-20999 GCF_047302915.1 Massilia sp. CT11-108
CCCTGCCCGGGGCCCAGGACTACGTCACCGGCGCCCTCGTCCATGCCTGCCGCTTCGGCATGGGCCGGCTCATCCCGAACAAGATCTTCCGCGCTCCCGGCGCGGCCTGCTAACCCCGCCGGCGCCTGCGCCCGGGATTCATCCAGACAACCATGACCGCTACGTCCGACTCCACTTCGAAAAACGACATCCTGTTCGCCCGCGCCCAGCAGACCACGCCGGGCGGCGTGAACTCGCCCGTGCGCGCCTTCCGCTCCGTCGGCGGCACGCCGCGCTTCATCACGCGGGCCGAGGGGCCGTATTTCTGGGACGCGGACGGCAAGCGCTACATCGACTACATCGGCTCCTGGGGCCCGGCCATCGTCGGCCACACCCATCCGGACGTGGTGAAAGCCGTGCAGGACGCGGCCGCGCGTGGCCTGTCGTTCGGCGCGCCAACCGAGGGCGAGATCGAGATCGCCGAGGAAATCTGCCGCCTCGTGCCGTCGATCGAGCAGGTGCGCCTCGTCTCGTCCGGCACGGAAGCGACGATGAGCGCGCTGCGCCTCGCACGCGGCGCCACCGGCCGCGACAAGATCGTCAAGTTCGAAGGCTGCTACCACGGCCACGCCGATTCCCTGCTGGTCAAAGCCGGTTCGGGCCTGCTCACGTTCGGCAACCCGACGTCGGCCGGCGTGCCGGAAGACTTCGTCAAGCACACCATCGTCCTCGACTACAACAACATCCCGCAGCTGGAAGATGCGTTCCAGTCGATGGGCGACACCATCGCCTGCGTGATCGTGGAAGCCGTCGCCGGCAACATGAACCTGATCCGCGCGACGCCGGAATTCCTGCAGCGCATGCGCGAACTATGCACGGAATATGGCGCCGTGCTGATCTTCGACGAAGTGATGTCGGGCTTCCGCGTCGGCATCGGTGGCGCGCAGGCGCTGTACGGCATCGTGCCGGACCTGACCGCGCTCGGCAAAGTGATCGGCGGCGGCATGCCGGTCGCCGCGTTCGGCGGCCGCGCGGACCTGATGCAGAAGATGGCGCCGATCGGCCCCGTCTACCAGGCGGGCACGCTGTCCGGCAACCCGGTCGCCGTCGCCGCCGGCATGACCACGCTGAAGCTGATCCAGCAGCCGGGCTTCTACGAGCACCTGACGGCGCAGACGAAGAAACTGGTCGACGGCCTGACGGCGGCCGCGAAGGAAGCCGGTATCGCGTTCTGCGCGGACAGCGTCGGCGGCATGTTCGGCCTGTATTTCGCCGACACGATCCCGTCCAGCTACGGCCAGATGATGGCCGGCGACAAGGAGCGCTTCAACCGCTTCTTCCACGGCATGCTGGACGAAGGCGTGTACTTCGCGCCCGCGATGTTCGAAGCAGGTTTTGTCTCGGCCACGCACGACGATGCCGTGATCGCCGAGACGGTCGAAGCGGCCCGCCGCGTGTTTGCCCGCCTGGCGTGACCGCGCCCGGCCCGACATGCCGTTCAAGCTGTTCCGCCGCCTCACCGACAACGCCACGCTGAAATCGCTCGGCCCCGGCCTGATCACGGGCGCGGCCGACGACGACCCGTCCGGCATCGCGACGTATTCGCAGGCCGGCGCGCAATTCGGCTTCAACACGCTGTGGACGCTGGTGCTGACCTACCCGTTCATGGTCGGCATCCAGCTCGTGTCGGCACGCATCGGGCGCGTGACCGGACGCGGGCTCGCGGCCAACATCCGCCGCGCGTATTCGCCCTGGCTGCTGTACGCCATCGTCGCGCTGCTGCTCGTTGCCAACGTCATCAACATCGCGGCCGACATCGCCGCGATGGGCGAGGCGCTGCGCCTCGTGACGGGCACCGGCTCCAGCCACCTGTATGCGCTCGGTTTCGGCCTGCTGTGCCTCGCGCTGCAGGTCTTTTTGCCGTATGCCACCTACGTGCGCTACCTGAAATGGCTGACCCTGGGCCTGCTGGCCTACGTCGCGACGGCGTTCGCAGTGCACATGCCGTGGACGGAAGTCCTTGCGCGCACCGTGTGGCCCCATTTCGCCTTCACGAAGGATGCCGTCGCCCTCATCGTCGCCGTGTTCGGCACGACGATCAGCCCCTACCTCTTCTTCTGGCAAGCGTCGCAGGAAGTCGAGGAGATCCGCAACGACCACCACGCGCGCGCCCTGCGCACGCGCCCGCGCGACGCCGCCGCGCAACTCAGGCGCATCAAGGCCGACACCTTGATCGGCATGGGCTTTTCCAACCTCGTCGCCTTCTTCATCATGCTGACGACGGCCGTCACCTTGGGCGCGCACGGCATCACGAACATCCAGTCGTCCGCGCAGGCGGCCGAGGCGCTGCGGCCGGTGGCGGGCGAATTCGCGTTCCTCGCGTTCGCGCTGGGCATCGTCGGCACGGGCATGCTCGCCGTGCCCGTGCTGGCGGGGTCGGCCGCATATGCCGTCACCGAGAGCTTCCGCTGGCGCAACGGCATGGACCTGAAGGTCGTCGAGGCGCGCGAGTTCTACGGCATCATCGCGCTGGCCACGCTGGGCGGCGTCGCGCTCGACTTCGCCCCGGTCGACCCGATCGCGGCGCTGGTGCTGTCCGCGCAGATCAACGGCGTCATCGCCGTGCCGATCATGGCCGTCATGATGCTGCTCGCGCATAACCGCAAGATCATGGGCGGCTACACGTTATCCACACGCCATACCGTGATCGGCTGGATCGGCGTGGCGGTGATGCTCGTGGCCGTCGTGGCCATGTTTGCAACGATGTGACCGGTCGATCGTCCCCCACGCGTGGGGCTGCACGGGTGCGCCCACCGTATGTACGATGCGCTCCACATCGACCATCCATCAGGAGCCCCACCATGCAAACCACGACCGTTACTCCCCTGCCGCAACCGCAGTTCTCGCGCGCAGGCATCATCTGGATCAAGCTTGCCGTCCTCTACCTCATCTTCGGCATCTCGCTGGGCATCGCCATGGGCGCCAGCCAGAATTTCACCCTGCGCCCCGTGCACGCCCACGTCAACCTGCTGGGCTGGACGACACTGGCGCTCGCCGGCCTGATCTACAGCGTGTTCCCGAAGGCGGGCGAGAGCCGCCTCGCGCGCCTGCACTTCTGGCTGCTGAACCTCGCATTGCCCGTGATGATGGTCGCGCTCTCCATGCTGCTGCTGGGTCACATGGCCTTCGCGCCGGCGTTGGTGATCGCGGAAATCATCGCCGCGCTAGCCATCCTCGCGTTCGCCGCGAATCTGTTCGTGAATCTGAAGCAATAACGGGCCGCTCTCCGGTTATACTTTCCGGATAATAAAACCGGAGAGAGGCAACGACATGGCTGTGCGTACCATCCGCCACATTATTCCCTGTTCCTGCGCCGTACTGATCGCGGCAAGCGCTTTGTTCGCCGGCACCGCCGGCGCCGCAACGACCACCCCAGGAACCAGCATGGACAAGAAAACCGTATCGCTCGACACCATCCGCCGCCAGGAGCAGGCGCTGCAGTTCACGTCCTTCGACAACGACGCGGCGCTCGCGATCGGCAACAGGATCGTCGAGCAGGCGAAGGCGGACAAGGTCGCCGTCACGATCGACATCACGATCAACCGCAATCCGCTGTTCTTTTATGCGATGGCGGGTACGAGCCCGAACAACGTCGACTGGATCCGCCGCAAGAGCAACCTCGTGAACCGCACGGGTCACGCGTCGTTCTTCGTGCACACGGAGGCCGTCAACGCGGGCCGCGACTTCGACAACCTGCCCACGTTCGACTCGAAGGACTATGCCGCGCACGGCGGCTCGTTCCCGATCGTCATCAAGGGGACGGGCCAGGTCGGCACGATCACCGTGTCCGGCCTCGCGGGCGTGGACGACCATGCGATGGTCGTGCGCGCGCTGAAGTGGTACCTGAAAGCGGACGACGTCGCGCTGTAAGCATCAGGTCTCGACCGGCACCGCCTTCACGCGCCGCGCGCTCACGGCGCGCGACGCCCGCTTGCGCCACCAGATGATCACGCCGGTCACGCTCAGCATGGCGACGACGAGTCCCATGCACGAGATCAGGATCCGCCCCGGCAGCCCGAGGATGCGGCCCGAGTGCAACGGGAACTGGGCCTGCACGAAGATGTCGGCGGCCGTTCCCTTCCACGGCTGGCGGTCACCCAGCAGGCGGCCATCCTGGCCGTCGTAATACAGCAGCGCGGGGCCGACGCCGCCCGCGCCGTGGTCGTCGCCCGGCGCGAACAGGCTCACCATGTAGACGCCGTACTCCTGCGAATAATAAAGGCTGCCGACAGGCGCATTCCAGCCGCGCCGGCTCGCTTCGATGCCCGCGCGCGCGACGACGTCGCCGTACGGAACGCGCGGCTCGACCGGGTGCTGCAGGTCGGCCGGCACGCGGGTGTCGAACGGCGACGGCGTGACCTGCGTGAACGTCTGCATCACGGGATAGAACACTTCGCGGTACAAGTTCAGCGAAAACGCCGTGAAGGCGAGGACGAACAGCACGACCCATGTCCACAGGCTGAACGCGCGGTGCAGGTCGAAATTCAGCTTCGCGCCGCCGCCGCGCCAGCGCACCATCCACGCCGGCCGCCAGCGCTGCCACCACGACTTGCCGGGGTTGGCGGTTTGGCGCCGCACCGGCAGGGTCAGATAAAAGCCGACGAAGCAGTCGAGCGTCCACACCGCCGCGATGGCGCCCATCAGCCAGATGCCCCAGCGGTCCGGCAGATGCAGCGAATAATGCAGGCGGTACAGGAAGGACACGACCGTCTCGCGGCTGACCGGCCACACGGCGCCCCACTCGCGCCGGCCCAGTTCCGCGCCGCTGACCGGATCGACGAAGACCTGGTTGAAGCCGGGCGACCTCAAGGCGCCCGTGGCGGGATCGATGCGCGGCGCCACGCCCAGCGCCAGCGATTTCCCGGCTTGCGCGTGCAGCGGCACGTACGACACGCGCACGTCCGGATGGCGCGCCTCGACCCGGCGTGCCAGCGCCAGCGGATCCCGCGGCGTGCCGGGCGTATGCGCTTCCATCAGGTGCGGGTTGAGCAAGTCGTCCAGCTCGTGGTCCCACGAGATCACGGCGCCCGTGATCCCGCTGACGAACAGGAAGGCCGCGGTGAGCAGGCCGCACCAGCGGTGGATGAGGGTCCAGGTCGCGCGCATGGTCAGAACGCGTACTTCAGCGTCAGGGTCGTGCTGCGCGGGGCCGCGTACGTGATCGCGCCGTACGCGGAGAACATGCCGAAATGCTTGCGGTCGAACGCATTGTTGACGTTCAGCTGGGCCGACAGCTGCCGCGTGATGTCGTAGCGGGCCATCAGGTTGACGACGCTGAACGGCGACTGCTCGATCAGGCCATTCGTGCCGGCGGGGGCGCCCGGGTCGACCGTGTACGTGCGGCCTTCCCAGTTCACGCCGCCGCCGACACTCAACGCGCTCCACGCATCCGGCAGGCGATACGTCGTGAAGACGCGGAACAGGCGGCGCGGATAGACGCTGTTGACGTCCGCGCCGGCCGCATCCTTCGCGCGGTACTGCGTGTAGCCGGCCGTCACGTTCCAGCCTTTCGCCAGTTCGCCGGACGCATCGAACTCGATGCCCTCGCTCGTCGCGCCGGCGGCCGCGCGGTAATACGTCTCCGGCGCCAGCGGGCCGCTGCCGTCGCGGTCGACGAGGCCCGCTTCCTGGCCCAGGTTGTTCTGCTTCGCGCGGAACACGGCGAACGCCCCGTTCAGGCGGCCGTCGAGGAATTCGGCTTTCACGCCCGCCTCGCAGCTCGTGCCGACGATCGGGTCGAGCATGTTGCCGTCGATGTCCTTCAGGTTCTGCGGCTGGAAGATGTCCGTGTAGCTCGCGTACACGGAATACGTCCCGTCGATGTCGTAGACGACGCCCGCGTACGGCGTCACTTCGCGCTCGTGCCTGATGTCGTACGCGGCCGTGTACAGGCCGCGGCCCGACTTTTCATAGTCGGTCACGCGGGCGCCCACGATCAGGGTGAGCGGATCGGCGAGCGAGAAGCGCGCCACGCCGTACAGCGCGGCCTGCTTCGTCGCGCTGCTTTCGTAGAACGTCGGCGCGCTCCACGCGGGCTGCCGGTACGCGGTCCCCGTCCACGCGTTGAAGTCGCCGACGCCCGGCACGCCGGCGCCCGTGCCGAAATCGGCCGCGCGGCTGTTGGAGACGAAGGTCTGCTTCTGGTGCAGCACGCCGAACGCCACTTCGTGCGTGCGGCCGGCGAGTTCGAACGGACCGCTCGCGTGCAGGCCGGCGTTGTCCTGCTTCGTGCGGGTCGCGTACGAGCCGGCGAAGGCGGCGAGGCCCTCGCCCGTCGCGCGGTCCGGCACGCCCGACAGGTACAGCAGGTAGGAATCGGACCGGCGGTCGCCCCGGCTGGCGGTGGCCCTGACCTTCCAGCCGTTGGCGAAACCGTGTTCCAGGTTGACGAAGGCGCTGTCGTACGAGGTCGGCCAACGGGTCCAGTCCGCGGCCGACGTCTTCGAGACGTCCCAGTCCGTCTTCGACCCGTCCGAATGCCAGTACGGCAGGCCGCCCCACATCGGGCCGTTCGCCTGCGTTTCCTGGCGGCTGATCCCGACCTGCAGCAGGGTCGAGCGGCCCAGGTCCGCGTCGATCGTCGCGTACGCGGTCTTGTTCCGGTTCGACAGCAGCGACACCCAGCTGTCGCCATCCGTGTACTCGCCGACGAAGCGGGCACGTACGCTGCCGTCCCGCGTCAGCGGCGTCGTCACGTCGCCCAGCAGGCGGCGCTGGTTCCAGCGGCCGATGCCCGCTTCCACCGTGCCGGCCAGGGTCTTGCCGGTCGCATGCTTGCGCACGAGGTTGATGGCGGCGGACGGGTTGCCGGCGCCCGTCATCAGCCCCGTCGCGCCGCGCACGACGTCGACGCGGTCGTACAGCGCCAGGCTGCCCAGCACCTCGCCCGCGCTCCACGACTGTTCCCACGTCGTCGGCACGCCGTCGATCTGCAGGTTGTCGATGTCGAACCCGCGCGCGGTGAAGCCGGCGCGGCTCGTCTCGTACTGGTTCACGGACACGCCCGTCACGTTGTTGACGACGTCCGTCACGGTGAGCAGGCCCTGGTCCTCGATGCGCTGCTGCGTCACCACCGTGACGGATTGCGGCGTCTCGCGCAGCGACAGGGTCAGCGGCACGGCCGTCCGGTCCTTGCCCGTCGTGTACGAGCCGGTCCCCTCGGTCGTTTCGCCGAGCCGCGTGGCGCTGATCTGCACCTGCTGGACCGGTGCGTCGACCGGATCATCGGCGGCGGCCTCGGCCAGCAGCGGCAAGGCAAGCGCGACGGCGGCCGCGAGGCGGTTGGGTGGAATACGCCGGGCGGCGCGCGCATGCATGGCCATCGAATCACTCCGTTCTGGATCTAATATTGAACGCGAATGATAATGATTCTCATTTAATGAGTCAACGACAATGAGACGAACGCATATCTGCGCTGCCGGCTGGGCCGGCGCACGGGATCACGGGAACATGTCGGGGATTACTTCAACCAGCCGCGGTGGCGGAAGTACAGGAACGGCGCGATCGCGCTGACGACCATCAGGCCCAGCGACCAGCCGTAGCCGAACTGCCAGTGCAGTTCCGGCAGGAATTCGAAGTTCATGCCGTAGATGCTGGCGATCAAGGTCGGCGGCAGGAACGCGACCGAGGCCACCGAGAAGATCTTGATGATCTTGTTCTGGTTGATGTTGATGAAGCCGACGGTGGCATCCATCAGGAAGTTGATCTTGTCGAACAGGAATGACGTGTGGCCGTCGAGCGATTCGATGTCGCGCAGGATCTGGCGCGCCTCCTCGAACTGTTCCGCGTTCAGCAATCGGCCACGCATCAGGAAGCTGACGGCGCGGCGCGTGTCCATCATGTTGCGGCGGATGCGGCCGTTCAAGTCTTCCTCGTGGGCGATCGCATTCAGCGCGGAGGCCGCGTCCTGGTCGGTGAATTCCTTCTGCAGCACGCGCTGGCTGACGTCTTCCAGGCTCTCGTAAATGCCTTCCAGCGCATCGGCCGAGTACTCGGCGTCGGTCGCGTACAGGTCCAGCAGCACGTCCATGTAGTCCTCGATCGACCCGGGCCGCGAGCGCGCGCGCAGGCGCACGAGGCGGAACACGGGCAGGTCGTCCGTGTGGACCGAGAACAGGATCTTCTTGGCCAGGATGAACGCGACGGTCACGATGCGCGACGGGCCGTCCTCTTCCTCGCGCAGGAAGTCGGTGCGCAGGTGCAGGTCGCCGTTTTCCGCTTCGTAGTAGCGCGCGGACGCCTCGATGTCCTGGACTTCGTCCTCGCCGGGCAGGATCACGTCATAGGTCGACTTGACCCAGGCGCGCTCCTCGTCGGTCGGGTCGAGGAGGTCGACCCAGACGGCAGGCGCGTTCTCCAGATCGGCGCGCGACGCGATGGGTATCTGGTTCAGTCGGCCATTTTGTAGGACAAATACATTGATCATGCGCTGCTTTCTCGGCCGGATTCGGAAACAGCGCAAGTGTACCTGTAAGCCCTGAGGGCGGCCAGCCTAAAGCAGATGAAACCGGGGTCAGAGCCCGATTTTTGGAAATATCCTGAGCAAACTTGTCGGCAATGCGTTGTCCGATTCAGCATGCTCTTGAGTTATTGCCAAAATCCGGGCTCTGACCCCGGTTCAGGGCAATTCCGCTGCGTTCATGCGGCGCTGGATGATGGCCGTGCGGCGTGCCAGGTAGTTGGTGTCGCGGTGGCGGTCGTAGTAGCGCGGGTTCGGCAGCATCACGGCCAGCCGGGCGGCCTGGGCGGCGTTCAGGTTCGCGGCCGGGATGCGGAAATAATGGCGCGCCGCAGCCTCGGCGCCGAACACGCCGCGGCCGAATTCGACCACGTTCAGGTAGATCTCGAGGATGCGTTCCTTGTCCATCACCGCTTCCAGCATGTAGGCGATGACCAGTTCCTGGCCCTTGCGCAGGTAGTTGCGCGAGCCGGACAGGAACAAATTCTTGGCCAGCTGCTGGGTAATCGTCGAGCCGCCGCCCACGACCCGGTGCTTCTTGTTGTTGCGCTCGTACGCCTTTTCCAGCGCGTCCCAGTCGACGCCGTCGTGGTCGACGAAATTGGAATCTTCGGACGCGATCACGGCGCGCTTGAGGTTGTTCGAGATGCGCGCGTACGGCACCCACACCTGCTCCACCTTCGCGTTCGGATTCCGCTCGCGCAGCGCCGACAACTGCTGGCGCATCATGCTTGTGGACGACGGGTTGAACTGCGTCCACCAGCACACCATCGCAAAGAAATACAGCTGCAGCAGGACGACGAGCAGCAGCGGCCCGAGGACGATCCACTTCAGCCAGCGCCGCCCGCCGGTTTTTGCGCGCGCGGGCGCGCCCGCCTTGAGCGTGCCGATGCCGCTCATGATGCGCGCATGCGGGCCAGCAGGGCCGACGTCTCCGGCCGCACACCGCGCCAGGTCAAGAACGCTTCCGCCGCCTGCTCGACCAGCATGCCGAGGCCATCGCGCACGGTCGCGCCGTGGAAGGCCGCGAACGCCATGAACGGCGTCGGCTCCTTCCCGTACATCATGTCCAGCGCCAGCGTCCCCGCGCGGAAGGCCGACGCGGGCACCGGCGGCAGGTCGGCCGACAGGCTGGCCGACGTCGCGTTGACGACGACGTCGAACGCACCCTCGATGTCGGCAAACCCGCAGGCGCTGATCTGCCCCGGGTAAGCCACGTGATCGGCAAAGTGGGACACGAGCGCATCGGCCGTCGCGCGCGTGCGGTTGGCGATCACGATCGCTTCCGGCTTCTCGTTCAAGAACGGCAGGATGACGCCGCGCGCCGCGCCGCCCGCGCCCAGCAGCAGGACGCGCTTGCCGGTGAGCGGCACGCCGGCGTTCCTGACGATGTCCGCGACGAGGCCCGGACCGTCCGTGTTGTCGCCGACGATCTCGCCATTTTCGAAGCGCAAGGTGTTGACGGCACCGGCCAGGCGCGCCCGCGCTTCCAGCCGGGTGGCCAGCGCGGCCGCTTCCAGCTTGAACGGGAGCGTCACGTTGGCGCCGCGGTAGCCTTGCGCGACGAGGTCGCGGACAGTGTCCGCAAAACCGTCGAGCGGCGCCAGGCAGCGCTCGTACGAGATGTCCTGGCCGGTCGCGGCCGCGAACGCGGCGTGGATGTCCGGCGATTTGCTGTGGGCGATCGGGTTGCCGATCACGCAATATTTATCCGTCATGAAGTCTCCTGTTATCCTTCGCCGCGCAGTTCGGCCTGCAGTTTTTCTTCGCGGGTGAATTTGAAGCGGGTGACGACGATCCAGAGGTCGTCCTTGTCGGTCGAGCGCATATTGGCCGGGAATTTGCCGAACGGCGCGGCGCGGCGGACGATCGCCAGCGCGGCCTTGTCCAGCGCCGGATTGCCGGAACTGCGTTCGATGCGCGGTCCGCCTTCTTTTTCGTACAGCGTGCCGTCCTGGAAGATCGGGATGTAGACGACCAGCTCGCCGTACAGCTTCTTGCCGTTCTGCTGCGGGAAGTTCAAGGTGCCGACCTCCTCCACGCGCTTCTGCATCGCCTTGTAGTACATGGCGTAGCCGACCTCGCGCGTGCTGGGGCTGATGAACGTCTTTTTCGGGCGCTTGTTCTCGTCGGCGATGCGCTGGGTGATCTCGGCCGTCATGCGCGCGATCGCCTTGGTGGAGTCGAGGTTGTCCTCGCCCGTGCGGCTGGGGTCGGGCTTCGTCTGTTCGGCCACGGGCGCGCTGTTGAACTGCGACTGGCGCATCTTCGTCAGCACGCTTTTCTGCTGTTGTTCCAGTTCCGCGATGCGGCGTTGCAGGGCCTTGATACTGTCGCCATTCTCGACCTTGCGCAGGTCCGGCAGGGGCGACTGGGCGCGGCCGGCATCGGCATTGCCGCCGCCGTCCAGGTTGGCCTGGGCCAGCGCGTCCGCCTTGACGGGGGCACGCGCATGCTTCGCGTTGACCAGGATGACCTCCAGGCCCGGATCGGCCGGCTGCAGCCGGAACGCGTCCGGCGCGGCGAAACGGACCGCCAGCAGGGAGGCGTGCGCCAGCACCGAGCAGGTGATGGCGATCATCAGGGGGCGGTTGTGTCGGAGGGTGTTCACGCGCTGCGGGGTGGGACGGTTGGGGTCATGGAACTCCCCATTCTACCGTGCAGGCCGGCCGATTTGCGAGCCTTGCGGAAAGACCCGACCGCTGAAGTCACCACGAACGCAACAGGATCTTGTCGACGTGTCAACGATCGGTATCAGTCACACATCATGCGGCCTGCTCGCCCGTGACGTCGGTCTGCGTTTCCGGATCGGTGACGGCCACGGCACCTTCGGCCTCGGCCGCTTCCGCTGCCGCCGCCTCGCCCGTGTCTTCTTCCTCGTCCAGGCCCAGTTCCTCGGCCGCTTCGGGCGCCACGGCCGCGACTTCGAGCAGGCGCGCCTCCAGCGCCAGGTCGACCTCGTCCCAGCGCACGATGTCCAGGCGAACCTGCGCGCCGCGCGCCGCCTGCGGCATGCCCGGCAGGCGGATCACGAGCGGGATCTCGACGAGGCGCAACACCTCGTCCTTCAGCACGACGGCCTCGACCTGCCTGGCGTTTTCCTGCGCCAGCCAGCGCAGGCACCAGTAACGCTCCATGTTCTGCTGGAAGTCGTTATAGGCGGAGTACGCGGCGTCGAATGCGGAGACGATCGAGAACAGCGTGGCATCGCGGTGCTTGAACGGGGCGACGAGCGGCGCCGTCACGCCATTGCTGGCGCACGCGAGGATCTGCCACTGGTTCACGAGGTCCGTATAGCGGCGCAGCGGCGACGTCGACCACGCATATTGATCGACGCCGAGGCCCTGGTGCGGCGCCGCGTGCGTCACCATGCGCACCTGCATCTTGGCGGCCCAGCCGCCGGCGCCCGGACCCTGCGAGCGGTAGATGCCCGGCACGCCGCAGTCGTGCAGCAGCTTGCCCCACGTGCTGTTCGCGAAGATCATCAGCTCGGCCACGATCTTGTCCAGCGGCGCGCCGCGCTTGCGGCGCACGATCGTGACGACGTCGTCCTCGACATAGAAATTGAAGTCGACGCGGTTCGCCTGTTCCGGTTTCAGGCCGAACGCTTCGCGCTTCTTCATGCGGCCCGCTTCCAGCTGCAGCGCCCACTGCCACAGCAGGCCCAGTTCCATCTTGTGCGGGTAGTCGCCTTCGCCGTTGTTCAGCGTCTCCTCGTTGACGACGTCGTCGAGGTCGTTGTGACGCAGGTTGTTCTTGATGGGCACGCGCTCGGCGCGGGTCGTCGTCGAGAGCACGGTCCACGTGGCCGGATCCAGCACGGCATACAGCGACAGCGCCGGGCAGTCGTTGCCCTCGGCCAGCGTGTAGGCGTCGACGACGTCGTCCGGCAGCATCGTGATCTTGTCGCCCGGCATATACACGGTCGACATGCGCGCGCGGGCGATCTTGTCGATGGCGTCGTCCGGACGGATGCCCAGGCCCGGCGCCGCGATGTGGATGCCCACGCGGACGGTGCCGTCATCCAGCTTTTCGACGGAGAACGCGTCATCGATCTCGGTGGTCGTCACATCGTCGATCGAGAACGCGGCCACGTTCGCCAGCGGCAGGTCGGCGGGCGGGGTCGGCACGGCGACGGGCGGGAAGCCGGCGCCGCGCGGGAAGTGTTCGAACAGGAAGCGGCCCATGTGCAGCTCTTTCGCCGACGCGATGCCGCCCGTGGACAGCATCAGGCGCGGCGCCGTCGTCTGCAGCTCGTCGGCCGCCGTTTCGAGCGCCTTGTATTCGATGCTGTTCTTGTCCGGCTTGAACAGCAGTTGCTGGACGAGCGGCTGCATCGCCTGCGGCAGCGTGCCGGCCTTCAGTTCCTCGACATACGCGGCCTGGACGATGGCCTGCTGTTTCTTCTTTTCGATGCCGGCCAGCGCCGCGCGCAGCGATTGTTCCGGCGCCGCCTTGTAGCGGCCGCGGCCCTTCTTGTAGAAATAGATCGGCGCGCCGTGCAGCGCCAGCACGAGGCCGGCCGCTTCGAACGGCAGCGGCGCGTGGCCGAAGTACTCGGCGCCCAGTTCCGCGAATCCGAATTCTTCCTGGCCCGCGACTTCCCACAGGAATTCCAGATCGACGTCCGCCGCGACGGCCTTCGCCTGTTCCAGCAAGGTCGCGGGGTCCGGCTTGTCGAACTGCAGCATCACGTCGCGCGCCTTGACCTTCGTACGCTTCCCGCTCGGCATTTCGACCTGGTAGGCCTCGCCCGCCTGCGACAGCACGGTGCCGACCTTGAAATCGCCGGACTCTTCGAAAAATAAGTTCATTTTGTATTCGTATTCATATTAAATGCGGTCGCCTCGAGATCGAGCACCTCGGGCAGGAAGACCTCGGTGACCAGCAGCAGTCCCTGGCGGCGGCGGTACACGCAGCGTCGCGCAAAATAAGTGTCGCGCGCCGGCCCGTTCCGGCCGAGCGCAGCATGCACGCGCGCCACCAGCGGATGGCCGGGACGCAGCCGCGCGAATTCGAGCGGCCCGCGCGTGACCCGAGGATCGTAAAACAGCGTGGTGCCGAGCGAACGTTCGCCCAGCGCCGAAAACAGGGGCCAGTCGCTCGCGCTCGCGCTCATCGGCACGACGGTGTGGCCGTACACGACCGGTTGCCCGTCGCAGCGCAGCAGCACTTCGCGTTCCCACACGCGCCGGGGCCGCGCCAGGCCGATCGCGTCGGCCTCGTCCGCCAGGCAGACATTGCCCGCCTGGCGCAGTTTCTGTACCCGGAAATGCCGGCTGTGCGCGATCAGGCGCGCCGTCAGCGAACCCGGCGTCGTCAGCCAGTCGCGCATGACGGCCGGCGCGCCCGTACCGTCCGGATGCGCCAGCCAGCGGGCCCGGCGCAGCGACGCGGGCCTCACTGACGATGGTCCGATCCGGCGTCGCCTTCGTCTGGATTATCCGTCAGGCAGAAAGCCAGCACCTCATCGACATACTGCTCGAATTCCGACACCGCGTGGTCGCTGCCCTGGATGACGTGCTGGTGCGCGCCCGCGTAATGCGCAACCATGTCGCGGTAGTCCAACACCTCGTCGCCCGTGGCGGCCAGCAGGAAATAGCGCGCCGGCCGGGTGATGGCGCCGACCTTCAATGCGGCCAGTTCGTCGATGTAGTCGCGCTTGAATTCGAACGGCTCGCCCGTATGCCATTCGGTCGTGATGCCGACGTGTTTATCGAGGTCTTTCAAGGGATCGACGGCCGGATTGATCAGCGCGGCGCGGCAGCCGAAGCGTTCCGCCAGCCAGGTGGCGTAGAAGCCGCCCAGCGACGAACCGATGATCGCGAGATTGCCCGAATAGCGTTCGACCAGCGTGAGGACGAGGTCCATGGCGGCCTTCGGCGAGGCCGGCAGTTGCGGGCAGATCAGGTTGCCGGCGCGGCCGGCCGCTTCCATCCGCTGCTGTACCACGCGCGCCTTGAACGAGCGCGGGGACGAGCGGAAGCCGTGCAGATAGAGGAGGTGGACGCGCGCGCCCTCGCGGGCGCCTGCGGAAAAGCCTGCTGTCCCGCTCATGCCGCCATCGCCTCCAGCAGCTTCTGGTGCACGCCGCCGAAGCCGCCGTTGCTCATCACGAGGATGTGGTCGCCCGGCTGCGCGGCCTGGACGATCGCCTGCACCATGTAGTCGAGCTGGTCGAAGCTGTGCGCGTTGGCGCCCAGCGGTTTCAAGGCGTCGGCCAGCGACCAGCCCAGCGCCTGCGGGCTGCCGAAGCCGAACACGAGGTCCGCATCCTTCAGGCTGCCCGGCAGCGCATCCTTCATCGCGCCCAGCTTCATCGTGTTCGAGCGGGGTTCCAGCACGGCCAGGATGCGGCCACTTGTACCGATCTTCTGGCGCAGGCCGCCGACGGTCGTCGCGATCGCCGTCGGATGGTGCGCGAAGTCGTCGTACACCGTCACGCCGTTGACGACGCCGCGCACTTCCATGCGCCGCTTGACATTCTGGAAGCGGGCCAGCGACTCGATCGCCTGCGCGGGCGGCACGCCCACGTGGCGCGCGGCCGCGATGGCGGCCATGGCGTTGCTGCGGTTGTGGTGGCCGGTCAGGTCCCAGTGGACGGTGCCCTGCTTGTCGCCCTTGAAGAACACGTCGAAGCTGGAACCGCCCGGATGTTCGACGAGGCTCCAGTCCACGCCTTCGGCCGAGCCGAAACTTTCCTTCTCGCTCCAGCAGCCGCGCTTCAGCACGCGCGCCAGCGACGCTTCGTCGCCGTTCACGACGATGCGCCCGACGCCGGGCACGGTGCGCACGAGGTGGTGGAATTGGGTCTCGATGGCGCCGATATCGGGGAAGATGTCGGCGTGATCGTATTCGAGGTTGTTCAGCACGGCGGTCTTGGCGTGGTAGTGCACGAACTTCGAACGCTTGTCGAAGAAGGCCGTGTCGTACTCGTCCGCCTCGATCACGAAGAAGTCGGACTCGGTCTCGCCGGACAGGCGCGCCGACACGCCGAAGTTCAGCGGCACGCCGCCGATCAGGAATCCCGGCGAATAGCCGGCGTCTTCCAGGATCCACGCCAGCATCGACGTCGTCGTCGTCTTGCCGTGCGTGCCCGCGACAGCGAGCACCCATTTATTACGGAGAATGTGGTCGCCGATCCATTGCGGGCCAGATACGTACGGCAAGCCGCGGTTCAGGATCTCCTCGACGAGCGGATTACCGCGCGTCATCACGTTGCCAACGACGTACAGGTCCGGGTTCAGGCTCACCTGTTCGGGCCCGTAACCTTGGATCAGCTCGATGCCCTGGGCTTCGAGCTGGGTGCTCATCGGAGGGTAGACGTTGGCGTCGCACCCGGTGACGCGGTGGCCGGCCTCTTTGGCCAGCACCGCGAGGCCGCCCATGAAGGTGCCGCAGATGCCGAGGATATGGATGTGCATGACGTGCCGAAGGGATCTCTGTAATGGCGAATACGCGATTCTACCCGACGCGATGCCATTTTCCTTTCAAGAGTATGATCTCGGACATGATGCCCAATTCAAACGACGACCTCCAACAGGTGCGCGCACGCATCGCCGCGACGGCCGCCCGCATGATCGCCCAGGATGGGGCCGATTACTCGACGGCCAAGACGAAGGCGGCGCGCCAGGTGCTCGGCGTCGATCGCCCTTCTCCTAATTACCTGCCGGATAATCTGCAAGTCGAAGACGAGGTGCGCCGCTACCAGGCATTGTTCCACGGCCCGGCCCAGGCCGCGCGCCTGCAACACATGCGCAGTACGGCGCTGGAAGTGATGGACCAATTGGCCGAGTTCCGTCCGTATATTACCGGTGCGGTCTTGAACGGAACGGCGGGCGAACATGACGACATCCACCTGCAATTATTTGCCGACAGCGCCAAGGAAGTCGAAATCTGGCTGTTGAATCGCAATGTCAATATCGAGATTTCGGAAACTCCCCACTTCAAAGGGGGACGCTACGATCCGGTAGAAACGGTAAGCTTCATGTGGCATAAGGAAATGGTGCACGCCGAGCTTTATGATATGAACGATTTACGCGGTGCGCTGAAAACCCGCGCGGACGGCAGCCTGCAGCGCGCCGATACTGCCACGCTCCGCACCCTGACGAACAACGACTCTCTCGAACACGATGAATAAGAAACACCTGGCCGGTTATGTGATCCTGGCCGCCGCCTTTACGGTTCTCGGTGCCATCGCCGGCGTGAAGCAGGATGCCAAGGGTCCGCTGACGACGACCTATACACCCACGGACGGAAGGCCGCACACGGCGGTGACGAATCTGTATGCGACCTCGCTGAACGACCTGGCCGGCAAGCCGCAGCCGCTCGCCCGGTGGAAGGGCAAGCCGCTGCTCGTCAACTTCTGGGCGTCGTGGTGCGCACCGTGCGTGTCGGAGATGCCGGAATTGTCGGAACTGGCGGCCAAGGACAGCGGCAAGACCTTCAATGTGATCGGCATCGGCATCGATTCCCCCACGAACCTCGCCGAGTTTGCCCGCAAAATCAAGATTTCCTACCCATTGTACGTAGGCGGCATGGGTGGCACCGACCTCGCGCGCGGCCTCGGCAACGCGAACGGCGGGCTGCCATTTACGGTGCTGATCGGCGCAGATGGGCAGGTCCGCAAGACTTACCTGGGCCGTCTGAAGTTCGATCAGGTGCGCGCCGACCTGGCCAAGTTGTAGTTCCAGCGAACGGTCGTTCACTTATTTTCCGACTTCTTTTTATCGCTTGCCAACACGTAACGTTGGCGGCAAAATGCCTGTCTTTCGGGCAAACAGACGGTTGAATATGGCGAAAAAGCTACTGCTGCTCAATGGCCCTAATTTGAATTTGTTGGGGACACGTGAGCCTGCGGTGTACGGCGCGACGACGCTGGCCGACATCGAGCAGGCCGCCACCGCCCAGGCACGGGAAGCCGGGGCGGAGATCGTCTGTTTCCAAAGCAACCATGAAGGCGCGCTGATCGACCGCATTCACGCCGCCCGCCAGGAAAGCGTGGACGCGATCGTCATCAACCCGGGCGGTTTGACCCATACCAGCGTGGCGCTGCGCGATGCGCTGGCCGGGGTGGACATTCCGTTCGTGGAAGTGCACATCTCTAATATTTACAAGCGCGAGGAATTCCGGCACCACTCTTTCCTGTCGGCGATCGCGCTGGGCACGATCTGCGGGCTGGGAGCGGATGGATATCGCTTTGCCATCGACTTCGCGCTGAAACAACGTTAATCTACGTCAACTTCACGCATTCGCGCATAAGTACCTACCGCCGACGCGCCGTATGCTCTTAAACAAATAATTCCAAGGGGTTTCACATGGATCTAAGAAAACTCAAGACACTGATCGACCTCGTCGCCGAGTCGGATATCGCCGAACTCGAAGTGACCGAAGGCGAAAGCAAGGTCCGCATCGTCAAGTCGTCGGCAATCCCGCAGAATCAGATGGTCATGGTGCCGCAGCAAGGCGTCCAGCAATACTCGGCACCGGCCGTCCAGGCACCGGCAGCCGCGCCCGCAGCAGCCCCGGCCGCACCGGCCGAACCGACCGGCCACGTCGTCAAGTCGCCGATGGTCGGCACGTTCTACCGTTCCTCGGCACCGGGCGCCCCGGCGTTCGTCGAAGTGGGCGCTACGGTGAAGGAAGGCGATACCCTGTGCATCATCGAAGCGATGAAGCTCCTGAATGAAATCGATGCCGACCTGTCCGGCACCGTCACCAAGATCCTGGTGGAAAACGGCCAGCCCGTCGAATTCGGCCAGCCGCTGTTCGTGATCGGCTAAACGTCTCCGGCGCGGTCGTCCGACCGCGCCCTCCCGGCACGCTGCCGGCACTCAAAGAAACACCGAACTTACCATGTTTGAAAAAATTCTTATCGCCAACCGTGGTGAAATCGCGTTGCGTATCCAGCGCGCCTGCCGCGAGATGGGCATCAAGACGGTTGTCGTGCACTCCGAGGCGGACAAGGACGCCAAGTACGTGAAGCTGGCCGACGAGTCCGTTTGTATCGGCCCGGCACCGTCCGCGCAAAGCTACCTGAGCATGCCGGCGATCATCAGCGCGGCGGAAGTCACGGACGCCGAAGCGATCCACCCCGGCTACGGCTTCCTGTCGGAAAACGCCGACTTCGCCGAACGCGTCGAAAAATCGGGCTTCGTCTTCATCGGCCCGCGCCCTGAATCGATCCGCCTGATGGGCGACAAGGTCTCGGCCAAGCAGGCGATGATCCGCGCCGGCGTGCCGTGCGTGCCCGGTTCGGACGGCGCCCTGCCCGACGATCCGAAAGAGATCATCCAGACCGCGCGCCGCGTCGGCTACCCGGTCATCATCAAGGCCGCCGGCGGCGGTGGCGGCCGCGGCATGCGCGTCGTGCACACGGAAGCCGCGCTGCTGAACGCCGTCGCGATGACCAAGACGGAAGCCGGCACCGCGTTCGGCAATCCGGAAGTCTATATGGAGAAATACCTGGAGAATCCGCGCCACGTGGAAATCCAGATCCTCGCCGACGAACACAAGCAGGCCGTCTGGCTGGGCGAGCGCGACTGCTCCATGCAGCGCCGCCACCAGAAGGTCATCGAGGAAGCGCCGGCACCGGGCATCCCGCGCAAGCTGATCGAGAAGATCGGCGACCGCTGCGCCGAAGCCTGCCGCAAGATCGGCTACCGCGGCGCCGGCACGTTCGAATTCCTGTACGAGAACGGCGAGTTCTACTTCATCGAGATGAACACCCGCGTGCAGGTCGAACACCCGGTCACCGAAATGATCACCGGCATCGACATCGTGCAGGAGCAGATCCGCATCGCCTGCGGCGAGCGCCTGCGCTTCCGCCAGCGCGACATCATGCTGTCGGGCCACGCGATCGAGTGCCGCATCAACGCGGAAGACCCGTTCAAGTTCACCCCGTCGCCGGGCCGCATCACGGGCTGGCACCCGCCGGGCGGCCCCGGCATCCGCGTCGATTCGCATTCGTACGCCGGCTATTACGTGCCGCCGCACTACGATTCGATGATCGGCAAGGTCATCGCCTACGGCGCCACGCGCGACCAGGCGATCCGCCGCATGCAGATCGCGTTGTCGGAAATGGTCGTCGAGGGTATCCTGACCAACATCCCGCTGCACCGCGAACTGATGGTCGACGCCCGCTTCATCGAAGGCGGCACCAACATCCACTACCTGGAGCAGAAGCTGGCCCACAAGCCGGACCTGCCGAAGGATGGCGCGATCGGCGCCAAAGCCGAGGTCGCAGACGCAAAGGCTGATCAATGAGCTGGACGGAAGTCATAATCGAGATCGCACGCGAGCACGCCGAGGGGCTGTCCGACGCCCTGATGGAAGTGGGCGCGCTGTCGGTCTCGGTGGAAGACGCGGACGAAGGCACGGAAGACGAGAAGCCCCTGTTCGGCGAACCGGGCATGGTGCCGAAGGAAGCCGCCTGGGATCACAGCCGCGTCGTCGCGCTGACGGACGAGGATGCCGACCAGGCCGCGATCGTGGCCGAGGCTGCGGCGGCCATCGGCCTGCGGCAGGCGCCTGCATTCACGACGCGTCCCGTCGCGGACGCCGACTGGGTACGCCTCACGCAATCGCAGTTCGAGCCGATCCACATCGGCAAGAACATCTGGGTCGTGCCGAGCTGGCACGAAGCCCCGGATCCCGACGCGCTGATCCTCGAAGTCGACCCGGGCCTCGCATTCGGCACGGGCAGCCATCCGACCACGCGCCTGTGCATGGAATGGCTGGAAGCCCACCCGGCGCCCGGCAAATCGGTGCTGGACTACGGCTGCGGCTCGGGCATCCTCGCGATGGTCGCGAAGAAGCTCGGCGCGGCTGGCGTCACCGGCGTCGACATCGACGAGCAGGCCATCGAATCCGCCAGGCTGAACGCGGAACGCAACCGCTGCGAGATCGATTTCCACGTGCCGGACGACTTCGTCGCATCAAGGCACGGCAACGAACGTTTCGACATCGTCGTCGCGAACATCCTGTCGAGCCCATTGAAGCTGATGGCGCCGATGCTCTCAAGCCGCGTGGCCGACGGCGGTTCGCTGATCCTGTCGGGCGTGCTGGCGCGCCAGGCCGAGGAAGTGGCCGCCGCGTACGCACCTTTCATCAAGCTGGGCGTCTGGGCCGAGCAGGACGGCTGGGTCGCTCTTCACGGGCAGCTCGGCGCAGAAAATGCACCTGGGGCACGTGCCACCGACGGCAGCAAATAAGGCATGGCGCTCGCCACCCAGTGCCCGCATTGCCACACCACGTTCCGCGTCGCCGCGGACCAACTCAAGCTCCGCGGCGGCATCGTCCGCTGCGGGTCTTGCCAGCGCATCTTTGACGGCAACGCCCACCTGATCGACCTGGACAAGCCGGCAGCGCCGGCGCCCGTCCAGGAAGACGACGCGCTGCCCGTCTACACCCTCGACTTCGACCACACCTTCGATCCGCTCGGCATCCTGCCGAAGCCTGCCGACGACGTGCCCGAGCCCGCGCGCGCGCAGGTGTGGCGGCG
>NZ_JBKYMO010000045.1:0-20641 GCF_047302915.1 Massilia sp. CT11-108
CCCGCTGCCGGCGACGAGGCTGGCGCCGCTGGATCGGAGGCCGATGTGCGCGGCGCCGATGCGCAAAGGCCCGCTGCCCATTTCGTTGGACAGCCGCACGCGCACGCGGTTGCCGGGGATGCTCGTGTGCACGATCAGGCGCAGCGTCTGGTTGCTGAACGTCTGCAGGCTGGCGGAGGGTGGCGGGCCGGCCGGCGCCGTGCCCCAGGTCGCGCACCAGGTGCTAGAAGACTGGGCGCGGACGGCCGGCAGCGTCAGACAGCCGGCCAGTGCCGGCAAGGCGTGGAGAAATGTGCGGCGTGACAGCATCGCGGGCTCCGTGATCGACGAGCGGACCCCATCAATCTACACATGCACACCGCATAGCCCTTGCGCCAGATCAGGAGAGGCGTCAGGCGAGGACGGCCAGCAGGCCGTCGAGGCCCGTGACATTCAGCGCCACGTCGGCCTGCGCGCGCACCACGGGCTTGGCGCGGAAGGCAACGGACAGGCCGGATACGCCCATCATCTTGAGGTCGTTGGCGCCGTCGCCCATGACGATCGCCTGTTTCGTGGCGATGCCCAGCTCGGCGCACACGCGTTCGACGGTGCGCTTCTTTTCCTCCGCGTCGACGATGCCGCCGACGACTTTACCGGTCAGCACGCCGCCGGCCGCTTCCAGCACGTTCGCGTGGGTGTAGTCGAGGCCCAGGCGCGTCTTGAGGCGTTCGGTGAAGAAGGTAAAACCGCCCGAGACGAGCAGCGTCCTGAGGCCCGCGGCCTGCACGGCCTGCAGCATCGCTTCGCCGCCCAGCGAGATGCGCAGGCGTTCTTCGTACACGCGCTCGAGCGCATCGACCGGCAACCCTTCCAGCAGCGCGACGCGGCGCGTGAGGCTTTCCGAGAAATCCAGTTCGCCGCGCATCGCGGCTTCCGTGATCGCGGAGACCTGCGGCTTGAGACCCTGCATGTCCGCGATCTCGTCGATGCATTCGATGGTGATCAGGGTGGAATCCATGTCCATCGCGACCAGCCTGAAATCGGCCAAGGTCAGGTTCGCGTCGACGAATGTCGCGTCGATGCCGGCGGCGTGGGCGGCCGCCTCGACTTGCGCTTTCAGTTCCGGCGTGAAGTCGAACCCGTCGCAGCGGAGCGCGTGCGCGTGGACTTCGGTGGTGCGTGCCGGACGGACGATGGCGGCGATCTGTGCGAGTGCGGCCTGGTCGGCGTTCGGGCCCTGGAGGACGAGCTTCTTGGACATGATTTGGTTTGCTTTAATCTATTTAAGCGAGGAGTTGTTTGATGGTCTGCTTGACCTGGTTCACGCGCGCGGCCAGGTCCGGCATGCTGGCCGTGATGCGCAGCTTGTCCTGGCCGGCCAGCTTGACGTGGCGGTTCTTCTGGATCAGCGTGATGATCCTGATCGGGTCGATCGGCGGCTTCTCCATGAACTGCAGGCTGGCGGCATCCGCATGTGCGTCGATCTTGACGATGCCGACGGACTTCGCCGCGATGCGCAGGCGGTGCGTTTCGATCAGCGCCTTCACGGCATCGGGCAGCTTGCCGAAGCGGTCGATGAGTTCTTCCTGCATGTCGTCGATGCGGCCCTGCTCCTCGCAGTTCGCGAGGCGTTTGTAGATCGACAGGCGTTCGTGCACGTCGCCGCAGAAATCCGCCGGAAGCAGGGCCGGCACGTGCAGGTTGATCTCCGTCGTCGACGACAGCGGCGCGCTCATGTCCGGTTCGCGGCCGGCCTTCAGCGCCTTCACCGCTTCGTTCAGCATGTCGGAGTACAGCTGGAAGCCGATTTCGAGCATCTCGCCCGACTGGTTCTCGCCCAGCACTTCGCCGGCGCCGCGGATTTCCAGGTCGTGCATGGCGAGATAGAAGCCGCTGCCCAGTTCTTCCATCTGCTGGATGGCATCCAGGCGGCGCTGCGCCTGCTTCGAGAGCCCCAGCACGTCGTTCACGAGCAGGTAGGCATAGGCCTGGTGGTGCGAGCGGCCGACGCGTCCGCGCAGCTGGTGCAGCTGGGCGAGGCCGAACTTGTCGGCGCGGTGCATGATGATCGTGTTCGCCGTCGGCACGTCGATGCCGGTCTCGATGATCGTCGTGCACAGCAGGATGTTGTAGCGCTGGGCGACGAAATCGCGCATCACCTTTTCCAGGTCGCGCTCGTGCATCTGGCCGTGCGCGACGGCGATGCGCGCTTCGGGCAGCAGCTCGCGCAGCATCGCGAGGCGGTTCTCGATCGTCTCGACTTCGTTGTGCAGGAAGTAGATCTGGCCGCCCCGTTTCAGCTCGCGCAGGCAGGCCTCGCGGATGACGGAGCCGTCCTCGCCGCGCACGAACGTCTTGATCGCGAGGCGCTTCTGGGGTGCCGTCGCGATGACGGAAAAGTCGCGCAGGCCTTCCAGCGCCATGCCCAGCGTGCGCGGGATCGGCGTCGCGGTCAGCGTGAGCACGTCGACTTCCGCCCGGAGGGCCTTCAGCGCTTCCTTCTGGCGCACGCCGAAGCGGTGTTCCTCGTCGATGATCACGAGACCGAGGCGCGTGAACTTCACGTCCGGCGACAGCAGCTTGTGCGTGCCGATCACGATGTCGACGGTGCCGTCGGCCATGCCCTTGATCGCGTTGTTGATTTCCTTGCCGGTGCGGAAGCGCGACAGTTCGGCGATGCGCACGGGCCAGTCGGCGAAGCGGTCGGAGAACGTCTGCGCGTGCTGTTCCGCGAGCAGCGTGGTCGGCGCGAGGATCGCGACCTGCTTGCCTCCCATGACGGCGATGAACGTGGCGCGCAGCGCGACTTCCGTCTTGCCGAAGCCGACGTCGCCGCAGACGAGGCGGTCCATCGGCCGGCCCGACGTCATGTCCTGGATGACGGCGGCGATGGCGGCGCGCTGGTCCGGCGTCTCGTCGAAGCCGAAGCTTTGCGCGAAGTTCTCGTAGTCCGTGGCCGAGTATTCGAACGAATGCCCCTGGCGCGCGGCGCGGCGGGCGTACAGGTTCAGCAGCTCGGCCGCCGTGTCGCGCACCTGTTCCGCGGCTTTTCTCTTCGCCTTGTCCCACTGGCCCGAGCCGAGCGTGTGCAGCGGCGCGTCGTCGGGCGACGCGCCCGAATAGCGCGAGATCACGTGCAGCTGCGACACCGGCACATAGAGCCTGGATTCTTTAGCGTATTCGAGGTGCAGGAATTCCGTCTCGCCTTCGCCCAGGTCCATGCTGACGAGGCCCAGGTAGCGCCCGATGCCGTGATTGATGTGCACGACGGGATCGCCGATCTTCAGCTCCGACAGGTCGCGCACCATCGACTCGACCTGCGAGCCAGCTTCCTGCTTCTTCTTGCCCGCGCGCCGGCCGGTGCCCGCGTACAGCTCCGTCTCCGTGATGAACACGAGATGGCCGGCGCCTTCTTCCATCAGCTCGAAGCCCGCCTGCAGCGGCGCGACGCCCAGCACGACCTTCGCCTCCGTCGCGCGCAGGCCGTCGAAGCCTTCGATCGATGCGAGGTCCAGCTTGTACTCGCTGAAGTACTGCTGCAGGGTCTCGCGCCGGCCGGCCGACTCCGCGCAGATCATCACGCGCCTGCCCGCGGCCTGCATCAGGTACGAGCGCAGGTTCGCGAGCGGATCGTCGAGGCGGCGGTTGACGGCGATGTCGGGGACCGCTGCGGAGAGCTCGGAAGCGCCCGCCGACGGGTCGCGCGCGATGGCCCAGCGGCCGTGCGGCTTGGCCTGCACGAAGAAATCCTCGGCGCCGAGGAAGATCTCCTTCGGTTCCAGGATCGGGCGATCGCGGTCGCTCTTGAGGAATTTGTAGCGCGATTCGGTATCGAGCCAGAAGCGCTGGATGGCCGCCTCGATGTCGCCGACGAGGGCGAGGCTCGTTTCGTCCGGCAGGTAGTCGAACAGCGTGGCCGTCTCGTCGAAGAACAGCGGCAGGTAGTATTCGATGCCGGCCGACGCGATGCCGTTGCCGATGTCCTTGTAGATCGTCGACCGCGACGGATCGCCTTCGAAGCGTTCGCGCCAGCGGCCGCGGAAGGCGCTGCGCGATTGCTCGTCCATCGGGAATTCGCGGCCCGGCAGCAGGCGCACTTCCTTCACGGGATACAGCGAGCGCTGGGTGTCGGCGTCGAAGGTGCGGATCGTCTCGATCTCGTCGCCGAACAGGTCAAGGCGGTACGGCAGCGCGGAACCCATCGGGAACAGGTCGATCAGGCCGCCGCGCACCGAGTATTCGCCCGGCGACATCACCTGCGTGACGTGCGTGTAGCCGGCCAATGTCAGCTGCGCTTTCAGCTTCGCTTCGTCCAGGCTTTCGCCCTGGCGGAAAAAGAATGTGTAGGCGGCCAGGAACGACGGCGGCGCGAGGCGCACCAGCGCGGTAGTCGCGGGCACGACGAGCACGTCGCACTGGCCGTTGCGGACTTCGTGCAGCGTGGCGAGGCGTTCGGACACGAGGTCCTGGTGCGGCGAGAACGCGTCGTACGGGAGCGTTTCCCAGTCCGGCAACAGGTGGCAGGACAGCTTGCCTTCCGCGAACCAGGGAATTTCATCGAGCAGCCGCTGGCCGTCGCTGGCATTCGCGACGATCACGGTCAGCATCTGCTTCCTGGCTTTCAGCGCAAGGGCGGCGACGGCGAGCGCATAGGCATCGGCCGAGCCATGCAGCTGGGGCAGGGCGAAACGGGTTCCGGGCTTGGGAAGGTGTTTGGTGAGATCGAAGGGCATTGACGCGGTGCTGTTCGGGTTCGTCAGGACGAGCGTCCATTATAGTCGAACAACGTGCGGGCCGCCCTCGTGCCGGGTTGGCCGGAGTCGTCCGGCCCGGGTTGGCCGGACGACGGAGACGATTACTGGTTGCCGCTGGTCTGGGCAGGTGCGGGGTTGGTACCCTGGCCGGTGGCGTTCGAATTGCCGGTACCGCCGGCGGAGATGCCGGTCGGCGTCGTGCTGGAGGTGCCCGTGGCGTTGGATTCCGGCGTGCCGGTCGAGGCCGGGGCGGAGCTGCTGCCGCTGGACATCGCGCCCGACGAGGAGCTGCCGCTGGCGCTGCTGCTGTCGCTACCGCTGGTGCCGGTCGAGCTGCATGCAGCCAGGGACATGGCCATCAGGCCGCCGATCAGGAGGGCTTGGTACTTTTTCATGTTGACTCCTTTTGTAAAAGTGACGCCATCATGGGGGCACACTTTTGCGTTCGAAATAGGATGAGTTCGTACAGACGTGTAGGACTGGGCGCACGATCTCTTCCATTTGTTGCAATGCGATTGCCGGCCTGCCAATGAAAACGGGCCGCACGCGGCGGCCCGTTCGGCGCGCGAGCGGCAGCTCAGAACAGCGTATTCGACGGCTGCTGTTGCTGCGGCACCGGCTGCACCGGCTGGCCCGGCGGGACCGTGCCGTCCACCGGCTGTACGGCGTTCGGATCCGGCGCCTGGTCGAGGTCGATGCCGCCGAGGGCCGGCGTTTCCGCGAACTCGGCATACACCCAGTCGTCGTTCTCGCGCACGACGCCCTCCGGCGCCAGGCGCTCTTCCTGCTGCGGGCGCTTGGCCAGCGCCACGCGCATGTAGTCGATCCAGATCGGCAGCGCGACGGTGGCGCCGAATTCGCGCCCGCCCAGCGATTTCGGATCGTCGTAGCCCATCCACGCGACCGCGACGACGTTGCCGCCATAGCCCGAGAACCAGCCATCCACGGCGTCGCTGGTCGTACCGGTCTTGCCGGCGATGTCCGTGCGGCCCAGCGCCTTGGTCGCTTCGGCGCCCGTGCCGTAGCGGGTCACGTCGCGCAGCATGCTGTCGGTGATGAAGGCGTTGCGCGGGTCGAGCACGCGCTGTTCGTCGGTGTGTTCGGCGGGCGCCTTCGTCTCCTGGATGATCTTGCCGTCGGCATCCTCGATGCGGGCGATCAGGTAGGGCTGCACGCGGTAGCCGCCGTTCGCGAAGACCGCGTACGCGCCCGCCATCTGCAGCGGCGTCGCCGCGCCGGTGCCCAGCGCCAGCGTGTAGTTCGACGGCTGGCGCGCGAGGTCGAAGCCGAACCTGGCGATGAACTCGTGCGCATACGGCACGCCGACGGCGCGCAGCAGCCGCACGGACGGGACGTTCTTCGATTCGGCCAGCGCGCGGCGCATCGTGATCGGACCGTCCCACTTGCCGTCGTCGTTCTGCGGCGACCACGTCTTGCCGGCATCCTCGCCCGCCATGTCGAGCGGCGCGTCGAGGATGAGCGTGCCCGGCGAATAGCCCTTGTCGACGGCGGCCGAGTAGATGAACGGCTTCATGCCGGAACCGGGCTGGCGGTACGCCTGCGTCACGTGGTTGAATTTCTGGAAGTTGTAGTCGAAGCCGCCGACGAGCGCGTGGTAGGCGCCCGTATCGGCATCGATGGCGACGAAGGCCGCGGCCACCTGCGGCACCTGCGTGACGCTCCAGTTGCCTTTCGCATCCTTCGCGACGCGGATGATCGCGCCCGGCGTCAGCTTCATCTTTTCCCTGGCGCTGGACGACAGGCCGGCCTGCGCGAATTTCAGGCCGGCGCCGGTGAGGTCCACCGTGTCGCCGTCGACGGTCTCCACGCGCACCGTCTTGCTCGTGGCCGACAGCACGACGGCCGGGATCAGGCCATCGCTGGTCGGGCGCTTGCCCAGCGCGTCGCCGATCGCGTCTTCGCGCTCGACCGGATCGGACGGCAGCTCCATGCGGTCTTCCGGGCCGCGCCAGCCGTGGCGCTGGTCGTACGTGAGCACGTTGCGGCGCACGGAGGCGTAGGCGGCGTCCTGCTCGGGCTTCAGGATCGTCGTGTAGACCTTGATGCCTTTCGTGTACGCGTCTTCCTTGAACTGGCTGTAGACGGCCTGGCGCGCCAGTTCGGCCACGTACTCCGCGTGCGTGCCGAAGTCCTGGACGCCGCGCTGGTTGACGCGCAGCGGTTCGGCCATGGCCTTCTCGTATTGCGCGTCCGTGATGTAGTTCAGTGCGCGCATGCGGCCCAGCACGGCGTGCTGGCGCTCGCGCGCCCGCTTCGGATTGGCCACCGGATTATGGCGCGCCGGGTTCTGCGGCAGGCCCGCCAGCATGGCCATCTCGGCCACCGACAGCTGGTCCAGCGTCTTGTTGAAATAGATGCGTGCGGCGCTGGAGAAGCCGTAGGCGCGCTGGCCCAGGTAGATCTGGTTCATGTACAGCTCGAGGATCTCGTCCTTCGACAGGGCGGTCTCGATCTTGTACGCGAGCGCGATCTCGTTGATCTTGCGCGACAAGCGCTTTTCGCGCGACAGGAAGAAGTTGCGGGCGACCTGCATCGTGATCGTCGACGCGCCGCCGGAGCCGAAGCCGCCGCGCAGGTTCGAGCCGACGGCGCCCATCGCGCGCTTCCAGTCGATGGCGCCGTGCTCGTAGAAGCGGGCGTCCTCGATGGCGAGCAGCGATTTCTTCATCAGGTCCGGGATCTTGTTGATCGGGACAAAATCGCGGTGCTCTTCGCCGAACTCGCCGATCAGGACGTTGTCCGCCGTATAGACCCGGAGCGGGATCTTGGGCCGGTAGTCGGTGACGGCATCCAGCGCCGGCACGTTGGGCAGCACGCGGAACACCACGTAGCCGGCGACGCCGGCAATGAACAGGACGATGATTGCGGCCGCGACGGCCAGGATGGGGAGCAGGAAGCCGCGTTGGCGGCGGGGGATAGTTGCCAAAACTGAACTCTCTTGATGCGGGTCGTAAAACCCCGTTGAGGCCGTAAACACGGGCGGTTTGAGAAATTATAATCCGCTTTTCTTAACGTACGGCATGTGAGATAGTCACGCTTTCAAGGGCTGCATGGCGATCCCGGCAGTCCTGTTTGCCACTACCCACGCCTGAAGGAAATCCCTCCGATGCCCTACGATCCCCATCCGCCCGCGGTCAAACCGTATATTCCGGCGTCGGCGCATTTGCCCGAGCTGACGTGGCGCGCCCTGATCATGGGCACCGTACTCGGCATGGTCTTCGGCGCGTCGTCGCTGTACCTCGTGCTGAAGGTGGGCCTGACCGTCAGCGCATCGATTCCCGTAGCCGTCATCGCGATCACCCTGTTCGGGCTCGCCAAGAAGATGGGCGGGCGCGAATCGACGATCCTCGAAAACAGCATTACGCAAACGGCCGGCTCGGCCGGCGAATCGCTCGCGTTCGGCCTCGGCTGCACCATGCCCGCGATCATGATCCTCGGCTTCGACCTGGAGATCTCGCGCGTGATGCTCGTGGGCGTGCTGGGCGGCCTGCTGGGCATCCTCATGATGATCCCGATGCGGCGCACGATGATCGTCGACCAGCACCGCGAACTGAAATACCCGGAAGGCACCGCGTGCGCCGAAGTGCTGAAGGCGGCGGCCACGGAAACGTCGCGCGAGGCGGCCGGCGAGGTGCGCGACGCGGACTCGGACGAAGCCAGGGACGCCCGCCGGCGCGCCTTCATCATCTTCGGCGGCTTCGGCCTCGGCCTGCTGTACAAGGTGATGAACATCTCGCTGAAGCTGTGGAAGGACACGGTCAACTTCATCTTCGACGCGCCGCTGAAATCCGGTTCGGCCGGCGCCGAGATCTCGCCCGAGCTGCTGGGCGTCGGCTACATCATCGGCCCGCGCATCGCGATGATCATGGCGGGCGGCGGCGTGCTGTCGTATCTGCTCCTGATCCCGATGATCAAGTTTTTCGGCGACGCGCTGACGGTACCCGTGGCGCCGGGCACGATGCTGATCCGCGACATGAGCCCGGACGACGTGCGCAGCGCCTACGTGCTGTACATCGGCGCGGGCGCCGTGGCGGCCGGCGGTCTGATTTCCCTCGTGCGCTCGCTGCCCACGATCTGGCATGGTCTCAAGGGCGGCCTGGCCGGCATCGGTAAATCCTCGAACGTGGATACGTCGCTGCGCACGGAGCAGGACATGCCGCTGAAATGGGTGGTGATCGGCTGCCTGGCCATCATCGCCGTGATCACGTTCGCGACGCCGCTGCACATGAACGTGCTGGGCGCGCTGCTGATCCTCGTGTTCGGCTTCCTGTTCTCGACCGTGTCCTCGCGCCTGACGGGCGAGGTGGGTTCGTCGTCGAATCCGATTTCCGGCATGGCCGTGGCGACCCTGCTGTTCACGTGCCTGATCTTCCTCGTGATGGGCTGGACGGGCGGGCGCTACTACGTGACGGCGCTGTCGGTCGGCGCCATCGTCTGCATCGCCGCCAGCAACGCGGGCACGACCTCGCAGGACCTCAAGACGGGCTTCCTCGTCGGCTCGACGCCGAAGCTGCAGCAGTACGCGATCCTCGCCGGCGCGCTCGCGTCCGCGCTGATCCTCGGCCCGATCCTGCTGAAGCTGAACGACGCCGGCACCGTGTACGTGCCGGCCGCGCAGGTCGCGCCGCACATCACGACGGACGCGTCGAAGCTGACGGAGTCCGCGCAGCTGCAAGGCCCGCAAGCCGCATCCGATCACGCAACGTATAAAGTCTGGCAGAAGACGGACACCGTGGGCGGCCCCGCCGGCAAATACCTCGTGCGCGCCGACGGCTCGCTCGCCTGGCTCGTCGACCCGGGCATCAACGGCCAGTACCACACGCGGCCGGACGGCACCGAGGTCAAGAAATTCGATGCGCCGAAGGCCGTGCTGATGTCGTACATCATCAAGGGCATCCTCGACCACCAGCTGCCATGGACCCTCGTGCTGTTCGGCGTGATGGTCGCGGTCGTGCTGGAGATGTCCGGCGTCGCGTCGCTCGCGTTCACGGTGGGCGTGTACCTGCCGCTCGTGTCCACGTTGCCGATCGCGATCGGCGGCATCATCCGCTGGATGGTCGACCGCCGCAACAGCGGGCTGCCGCAGTACCAGGGCCTGAACGAGGACGAGTTGCAGGCCGCGGGCGACCGCAGCTCGGGCACCTTGCTGGCCTCCGGCTACATCGCTGGAGGCGCGCTGGCGGGCATCATCATCGCCATCACGGCCGGCGTGATGACCGGCTTCGACGATGCGATGAACAAGTGGGCCGAGGCCGCGAATCCGTTCTTCGCGGGCGCCAGCGCGGACCTGCTGTCGATCCTGCCGTATGCGGCGATCTGCGTGCTGTTGTACATCGTGGGCCGCGAGAAGGCTGCGAAATAATCAGGCGATCGTCGCCTTCATGGCCTCCATCTCCGCGACGATCCAGTCGCGGAAATGCTGGACCTTCGTCATCGCCTCCTTGTGCGGATTGACGAGCAGTCGGTACCCGTAGCCGAACGGCGCGCTCCTGCACGCGAGCTGAAGGAGTGTCCCCGCGCGGATGTCCTCGAACGCGATCCCGTACGGCACGAGGCCGATCCCCTGGCCCGCGACGGCCGCCTGCGCCAGCACGCCCCAGTGGCTGTACGTGCGCGCAAAATCGTAATCGCCTTTCAGCGCGCGGTTCTCGTTCAGCAGCTGCAGCCACGTTTCCGGCGTGCGTTCGCACAGCAGCGGGAACCGGGTCAGGTCGGATAACTGCAGGGCATCCTGGCCCTCCGCCAGCAGGTCCGGGCTGTACACGGGCACGAGCCGCTCGCGGAACAGCAGGGCGGGGTCGTCGTCGCGCACGGGGCCATAGCGGATCGCCACGTCGACGGCGTCGTCCTCGATGTCCACGGGCGTGTCGTTGGAGTCGATACGCAGGTCCAGCTCCGGATGCAGCTTGGTGAAGCGCGACATGCGCGGCACGAGCCACTTGATCGCGAACGAGTGCGTGGTCGAGATTCGAAGGACCGCTTCCTCGTCGCCCCGCTGCAGTGCCGCCACCTTGCCGCGCAGGTCGGCCAGCATGCGCGCGACGACGATCGCCAGTTCCTGCCCCTTGGCCGTCAGCGCGATGTGGCGCGGATGCCGCACGAACAGCGGAAAACCGATGGCTTCTTCCAGTTGCTTGACCTGCAGGCTGACGGCGGCGGGCGTCTTGTGCAGCTCGCGCGCGGCCAGTTTGAAGCTGCCCCAGCGCGCGGCGCAATCGAAATCGATCAGGCCCGAGAGGCTGCGCAGCGGCTTCACGCCATCCCCGAGCGTAAGTTTTTCTTATTCATATCATTTATTTTTCTCGTTTGAACAATTGCCGGTCTAGTTACAGAATATAACGGATTCACCAAAACAGTGCTACGAGCCTCGCCCACAGACTAAGGAAAACTTCATGCCCAAGAATGTCCTGGTGATCGGCGGTACCCGTTATATCGGCAAGCTGCTCGTGCAGCGGCTGCTCCGCGCCGGCCATCGCGTCACCATCGCGACGCGCGGCTATGCGCCCGACCCGTTCGGCGACCGGGTCGCGCGCGTGCGCGTCGACCGCCGCAACGAGACCGCGATGCGCAACGCGTTCGCCCATCGCGGCCCGTTCGACATCGTGTACGACCAGATGTGCTACAACCCGCTGGACGCGGCCATCGCCGTGCGCACGTTCGCGGGCAAGGTGGGGCGCTACGTGATGGCGTCCACGATCGACGCTTACCGCGCCCTCGGCTACGACCATGCGGAGCCGCTGCGCGAGAGCGACCTGGCCGTCGAGGCGCAGCGGATCGACACCGGCTATCCTTGGCATGACCCGTGCCGCGCGACCGAGTGCTATGTGGCGGGCAAGGTGCAGGCGGAGGCCTATCTCGTGCGCGACGGCTCGCTGCCCCTCGTCACGCCGCGCCTGGCGCACGTGCTGGGCGGGCCGGAAGACTTTACCGGCCGCCTCGCGCACTACGTGGAACTGGCGCGCATGAACGGGGTGCTGGAATACTCGAATCCGGACGCCGTGCTGTCCTTCATGCCGCTGCAGGGTGCGGCGGACTTCCTCGTGTGGGTCGGGATGCAGGATTTCACGGGGCCGGTCAATGCGGCCTGCGACGGCGCGCTGTCGGCAAAAAGCCTGTACGAGCGGGTCGGCGCCGTGCTCGACACGCCCGTACGCATGCGCCAGCGCGTGCCGCCGGCGGAGATGGGGCGGCTGTCGCCGTTCGACGTGCCGGGTGCCATGGTGCTGGACACGTCGCGCGCGCAGGCGCTCGGTTACCGGTTCGGCCACTGCGAGGACTGGATCGACGATACGATCCAGCTGCATGACCTGGCGTTCGTGTAAACGACAACGGCGGCCTGCGGGCCGCCGTCGATGCCGAAGCGTAGGGATTACTTCACGCCATGCATCAGTTTCTGGATCAGCGGTGCGACCAGGAACAGCAGCACGCCGGCACCGATCAGGGCCCAGAAGCCGAACGTGTAGCCGGACAGCGCCGATTCCACGGTCATGCCTTTTTCACCCGAGACCACGGAAGCGAAGATGCCCGACAGGTTGTTGCCGATACCGGTGGACAGGAACCAGCCGCCCATGCCCAGGCCCACGAGGCGGGTCGGTGCGAGCTTGGTCACCATCGACAGGCCGATCGGCGACAGGCACAGTTCACCGATGGACTGGATCACGTACACCATGAACAGCGTCCAGAACGGGATCTTGCTGTCGGCGCCGACGAGGTGCTGCAGCGCGAACATCAGCAGCAGGAAGGCGAGGCCGTTGAAGATCAGGCCCAGGCCGAACTTGCGCGGGATCGACGGGTTCTTGCGGCCCATCGCGACCCACACGGCGGCGACCATCGGCGCGCACACGATGATGGCCAGCGTGTTCACGGACTGGAACCAGCCGGTCGGGAAGGTCCAGCCGCCGAAGTCGCGGCGCACGATGTATTCGGCCAGGAACGTGAACGAGCTGCCGGCCTGTTCGAAGAAGCACCAGAACATCACGTTGAAGAAGAAGATGACGAGCATGGCGATCGTCTTGTCGCGCACCACCGCGCCGCCGCGGATGCCTTCCACCATCAGCATGATCGCGAGGATGATGAAGAGGACCGACAGCACGCCCTGCAGCTTTTCCGCGCCGAGCTTCAGCAGGAAGTACACGACCGGGATGACGAGCAGCGAACCGATGACGACGCCGACGAGGCGTACCGGATTGGCCAGAGGACCGGTGGCGGCGCCGATACCCTTCAGCATGCGGCGGCCGATCTGGAACCAGATCAGCGACAGGATCATGCCGACGCCGGCGGCGAAGAACACGACCTTGTACGCGGGCACGCCGGTCTGGCTGGACATGCTCTGCGCCAGCGCGCCGGTCAGGATCGGGGCGAGGAAGCCGCCGCCGTTGATGCCCATGTAGAAAATCGTGAAGCCGGAATCGCGGCGCTGGTCGTTGATGCCGTACAGCTGGCCGACCATGGCGGAGATGTTCGGCTTGAACATGCCGTTGCCGACGATGATCGTGGCGAGACCCAGCTTGAAGATGTCCGGGTTGGGAATGGTGATGGCGAACAGGCCGGCCACCATGAACGAGGCGCCGACGAGGATCGAGCGCTGGTAGCCGATCACGCGGTCGGCGATGTAGCCGCCGAACACGGCGCCGGCATACACGAGGGCGAGGTAGGAACCATAGGTCAGGTTGGCGTCGGCCTGGCCTGAGCCGTCTCCGCCGTAGAACTGGGCGACGATGTAGAGCACCAGGGCCCAACGGATGCCGTAGAAAGCGAAGCGTTCCCAGAATTCGGTCATGAACAGCATCCAGAGGGGCGCCGGATGGCCCATGATCTGCTTGAATTCCGGGACCGCCTTCGGTTCGGCGGTTGAAGTAGCTGCACCGCTCATGCGGTTCCTCCCCTAATCTTTTTAAGAGTGATTGTCTTTGCGTGGCCTGCGCGTCCTGGGTAAGGACCGCGGCTAGCGTCGCATTTTAGTGGAAATCGTGCATATGGGGCCAGCTTTTTACAGCTCAGCCATATGCGGAATCGGCATAAGCGAAAACGGAGACGCAAACTCGGTTGACTTGTCGTATATTGGAGCAAAAGCCACACCGATTCACAGTAGAGAAAAGGAATACACCATGAACTACGACGTTGTCGATACGCTGATTTCTCCGGAAGGCCGATTGGAAGTCCTGTCCAAGGCCGAAGTGGCCAAGCTCCTCGATACGAGCCAGGGTGGGCTCTACCAGATCTTCCGCAAGTGCGCGCTGGCGGTGCTCAACTCCGGCAGTTCGATCGACGACGGCAAGGAGCTGCTCGAGCGCTACAAGGATTTCGACATCAAGATCATCCAGCGCGAACGCGGCATCAAGCTCGATATCCGCGGCGCGCCCGCGCACGCCTTCGTCGACGGCAAGATGATCAAGGGGATCCACGAGCACCTGTTCTCGGTCCTGCGCGACATCGTCTACGTGAATTTCGAAGTGACGGACAATCCGCGCTTCGACCTCACGCGCCCGGAGGGCATCACCGACGCCGTCTTCCACATCCTGCGCAACGCCAACGTGATCCAGCCGCAGCGCAACCCGAACCTCGTCGTGTGCTGGGGCGGCCACTCGATCAACCGGGTCGAGTACAACTACTCGAAGCACGTCGGCTACCAGCTCGGCCTGCGCGAGCTCGACATCTGCACGGGTTGCGGTCCGGGCGCGATGAAGGGCCCGATGAAGGGCGCCACCATCGGCCACGCCAAGCAGCGCCTGCAGGGCGGCCGCTACCTCGGCATCTCGGAGCCGGGCATCATCGCGGCCGAGTCGCCGAACCCGATCGTCAACGACCTCGTGATCATGCCGGACATCGAGAAGCGCCTCGAAGCCTTCGTGCGCACGGGCCACGGCATCGTCGTGTTCCCCGGCGGCGCCGGCACGGCGGAAGAGATCCTGTACATCCTCGGCATCCTGCTCCACCCGGACAACGCGGAACAGCCGTTCCCGCTCGTGTTCACGGGCCCGGCGCCGGCGCGCGAGTACTTCGAGCAGATCGACCAGTTCATCGGCCTGACCCTGGGCGAGGCGGCGCAGCGCCGCTACAAGATCATCATCGACGACCCGGATGCGGTGGCGCGCGAGATGCAGCAGGGGATCCGCCAGGTGCGCGAATTCCGCAAGTCGCGCAGCGACGCGTACTACTTCAACTGGGGCCTGCGCATCGATCCGGAATTCCAGAAGCCGTTCCGCCCGACGCACGAGAATATGCGCAACCTGTCGCTGCACAAGAACCAGGAAACGCATTTGCTGGCCGCGCACCTGCGCCGCGCGTTCTCCGGCGTCGTCGCGGGCAACGTGAAGGAAGAGGGCATCCGTGCGATCGAACAGTTCGGCAAGTTCGAGATCCATGGCGAGAACGAGATCATGGCGCCGATGGACAAGCTGCTGCAGTCGTTCGTGGAGCAGAGCCGCATGAAGTTGCCGGGCAAGGAGTACGTGCCCTGCTATCGGGTGGTGCGATAACCCGAAACGTCGTTCCCGCGAAAGCGGGAACCCATACTGAGCTGATTTTTCAACCTGCGTATGGATCCCCGCTTTCGCGGGGATGACGGTTCAACGGTCGGGGGAAATAAAAAAGGCGCGGACGAGTCCGCGCCTTTTTTTTGTGATGCGTGGCGTTTAATCTTCCTTGCGCAGATGCGGGAACAGCAGCACGTCACGGATGTTCGGCGAATCGGTGATGATCATCATGAGACGGTCGATGCCGATGCCGCAGCCGCCGGTGGGAGGCATGCCGTATTCCAGCGCGCGGATGTAGTCGGCGTCGTAGTACATCGCCTCCTCGTCGCCCGCCTGCTTCGCTTCGACCTGCGCCAGGAAGCGTGCCGACTGGTCTTCCGGATCGTTCAGTTCCGAGAAGCCGTTGGCGATCTCGCGGCCCACCATGAACAGCTCGAAGCGTTCCGTGATGCCTTCGCGCGTGTCCGACGCGCGCGCCAGCGGCGACACTTCGACCGGATAGTCGATGATGAAGGTCGGTTCCCACAACTGCGCTTCCGCCGTCTCTTCGAACAGCGACAGCTGCAGCGCGCCCAGGCCCGAGATGGCGTGCGGCTTGACGCCGAACTTCGCCAGTTCCGCCTTCAGGAAGTCCATGTCGTGCAGCTGTTCGTCCGTGTAGTGCGGGGCGAACTTGTTGATCGCCTGGACGATCGTCAGGCGGTGGAACGGCTTGGAGAGGTCCAGCGCGCGGCCGCCGTACGTCAGTTCGGCGGTGCCGTGGGCGTCGATGGCGGCCTGGCGGATCACGGCTTCCGTGAAGTCCATCAGCCACTTGTAGTCGGTCCACGCGGCGTAGAACTCCATCATCGTGAATTCCGGGTTGTGGCGGATCGACACGCCCTCGTTGCGGAAGTTACGGTTGATTTCGAACACGCGGTCGAAGCCGCCCACGACGAGGCGCTTCAGGTACAGTTCGGGCGCGATGCGCAGGAACATCTGCATGTCGAGCGCGTTGTGGTGCGTGATGAACGGTTTCGCCGCGGCGCCGCCCGGGATCGGGTGCAGCATCGGCGTCTCGACTTCCATGAAGCCGTGGTCCTGCATGAAGCGGCGGATCGACGAGATCGCGGCCGTGCGTGCCTTGAACGTGCGGCGCGTTTCTTCGTTCATGATCAGGTCGACGTAGCGCTGGCGGTACTTCGTTTCCTGGTCGGCGAGGCCGTGGAATTTGTCCGGCAGCGGACGCAGGGCCTTGGTGATCAGGCGCAGGGTCGTGACCTTGACCGTCAGTTCGTCGGTCTTGGTCTTGAACAGCGTGCCCTCGACGCCGAGGATGTCGCCCAGGTCGTAGTGGCGCAGCGCTTCCATCGCTTCCTCGCCCGTGTTGTCGAGGGTGACGTAGATCTGGATGCGGCCGTCGGCGCGCAGGCCCGACGCATCCTGCAAGGTCGCGAACGCGGCCTTCTTGCCCGCTTCGCGCTTGAGCATCATGCGGCCGGCCAGCACGACCTGCTGCGGTTCCGCCTCCAGCTGTTCGCGGGTCCAGCCGCCGAACTGCTCGGTGAGATCGGCCGCCTTGTGCTGCGGGACGAAGTCGTTCGGGAACGCGATGCCTTTTTCGCGGATCGCGGCCAGCTTGGCGCGACGCTCGGCGATGATCTTGTTGTCCTCGGCCGCGAGAGTCGACGGCTCGTTTTGTTCTTGGTTTTCGGTGCTCATATCAGATATCAGTCTAGTTTGGGTTCAACAGGCTGGCGGCATCCAGGTCTTCGTAGTGCTCCACGATGCGCACGATATTGTCGAATTCGCGGAAGGCCTCGGCGGGCAGGGTGGTCGTGATGACGACGGCCTTCATGCCGGCGCGGCGCGCCGCTTCCACGCCCATCGGCGCGTCTTCGAACACGATGCAGTCGCGCGGGTCGACGCCCAGCTTCTCGGCCGCTTTCAGGAATACGTCCGGATGCGGCTTGCCGCGCGCGACGTCGGCCGCGCCGACGACGGCGTCGAAATGGCGGCGCAGGTCCAGCTCGTCGAGCGTGAAGACGATGTTCGCGGGCGGGGCGGACGTCGCCACCGCCAGCTTCACGCCTTGCGCGCGTGCGGCCGTCACAAAAGCCTCGAAGCCCTGGATCGCGCTGCGGTGCGGGCCGTACATCTCGCGGTACAGTTCATCCTTTTCGTGCGCCAGCACGGCGATCTCGTCGTCCGTGATCTCCGGGCCGAGGCGTTCGCGCAGGATCTCGCGACCCTGCGCGCCCGCCGTCTCGCGGAAGAACGCGTCGGCGTCGTACGTCTTGCCGTGGCGCTCGAAGAACGCCAGCCAGGAATCCGTGTGGAACGCCATGTTGTCGACGATGGTGCCGTCCATGTCGAAGATGAAGGCCATCGGCTTACACCCCTTGCTTCAGCGAAGCGGAGATGAAGTCGTCGAGGTCGCCGTCCAGCACGTTCTTCGTGTTGCCGGTCTCGAAGCCGGTGCGCAAGTCCTTGATGCGCGACTGGTCGAGGACGTACGAACGGATCTGGTGGCCCCAGCCCACATCGGTCTTCGAATCTTCCAGCTTCTGCTGCTCGGCCATGCGCTTGCGCAGTTCCAGTTCGAACAGCTTGGCGCGCAGCATGTCGAACGCTTCGGCCTTGTTGCGGTGCTGCGAGCGGTCGTTCTGGCACTGCACGACGATGCCCGACGGGGCGTGCGTCAGACGCACCGCGGAGTCGGTCTTGTTGATGTGCTGGCCGCCCGCGCCGGACGCGCGGTACGTGTCGATGCGGACGTCGGCCGGGTTGATGTCGATTTCGATCGATTCGTCGACTTCCGGGTACACGAAGATCGACGAGAACGACGTGTGGCGGCCGTTGGCGGAGTCGAACGGCGACTTGCGCACGAGGCGGTGCACGCCCGTTTCCGTGCGCAGGTGGCCGTAGGCGTATTCGCCTTCGACCTTGATGGTAGCCGTCTTGATGCCGGCGACCTCGCCCTCGGACAGTTCCATCACCTCGGCCTTGAAGCCCTTGCGCTCGCAATAGCGCAGGTACTGGCGCATCAGCATCGACGCCCAGTCCTGGGCCTCGGTGCCGCCGGCGCCGGCCTGGATGTCGATGAAGCAGCTGGCGTGGTCCATCGGATTGCTGAACATGCGACGGAATTCCATCGCCTCGATGACCTTCCTGATTTCCCCGGCATCGCCTTCGACCGCTTCGATCGTGGCGTCATCGCCTTCTTCGCGAGCCATCTCGAACAGGTCGGCCGCGTCCGTCAGGTCGGCGCGCGCCTTTTCCAGCGTGAGGACGACGCCTTCCAGCGCCTTCTTCTCGCGGCCCATCTCCTGGGCGCGTTTCTGGTCGTTCCAGATGGCGGGGTCTTCCAGCTCCTGGTTGACCTGCTCTAACTTCTCCGCTTTGCGGTCGAAGTCAAAGATACCTCCGAAGTTCGGCTTCACGGCTGGTCAGGTCGTTCAGCAGGGAGGAGAGGGCATTGATGCGTTCAGCTTCCATGGTCTGTGGCAATTTTCTGTGGTTGAATCGAACCGGAGATTATACCTTAGTGCGCGCATGCTTTATGATGCGAGCCCATGACGCGCCACCTTTCCCATCTGTTCCGCCTGCTGCCGCTCGCGGCCATGGTCTCCGCCAGCGCCGCACCCGTGCCGGCCGGCACCACCGCCACGCTCGCGATCCTGGAGACGACCGATATCCACGCGAACGTCGTCGGTTACGATTATTTCAAGCTGGCGGCCGACCCGTCACTGGGCCTGGACCGCACGGCGACCCTGATCGCCCAGGCGCGGCGCGAGTTCCCGAATACGGTGTTGCTCGACAACGGCGACACGATCCAGGGCAGCGCGCTGGGCGATTACCAGGCCGTCGTCGCGCCGGTGAAATGCGGCGAGCTGCTGGGCATCCACAAGGTGATGAAGCGGCTCGGCTATGACGGCGGCGGGGTCGGCAACCACGATTTCAATTATGGCCTCGGCTTTCTCGGCCAGGTCACGGGCAACCGTTTCGACGTGCCCGGCGTGCCGCGCGCGAAGAAGCCATGCGCCGGCCCCGGCTTCCCGATCGTGCTGGCCAACGTCGTGAGCGTCAGGACGCACCAGCCCCTGTTCGCGCCGTACCGCATCATCGAGAAGCGCGTGCAGGCCGAGGACGCCGCCGGCAAGCCCGTCGAGGCAACGGTCAAGGTCGGGATCATCGGCTTCACCACGCCCACGATCCTGTCCTGGGACAAGCGCTGGCTCGAAGGCCGCGTCACCACGGAAGGCGTCGTCGAGACGGCGCGGCGCTACATACCGGAGATGCGCAGGAAGGGCGCCGACGTGATCGTCGCGATCTCGCACGGCGGCCTCGATGCGAGCCCGTACTCGCCCACGATGGAAAACGGCAACTACTACCTCGCGCAGGTCCCCGGCATCGACGCGCTGCTGCTGGGCCACGCGCACCAGCAGTTCCCGAACCCCACGAGCACGGCGGCGCAGTTTAATCTCCCGAACGTCGACAAGGCGCGCGGCACCGTGTTCGGCGTGCCGACCGTGATGGCGAGCCTGTGGGGCAAGCACCTCGGCGTGATCCGCTTCGACCTGCGCCACGACGGCAAGGGCTGGACGATCGCCCGTGACAATACCGTCGTCGAGACGCGCGCCACGCAGCGGGCGGATAAATCGTACGTGGCAGCCGACCCGGCCGTGCTCGACCTCGTGCGCGCCGAGCACGAGGCGACGATCCGCTATGTGAAAACGCCGGTCGGCAGCACGGACTTCCGCATGTCGACGTATTTCGCCGACCTGGGCGATCCGTCGGCGCTGCAACCCGTCAACGCCGCGCAGGCGGATTACGTGCGCGCCTATGTGAAGGCCAGCCTGCCGCAGTACGCGAACCTGCCGGTGCTGTCCGTGTCCGCCGCGTTCAAGGCCGGCGCGGCGGGACCGGGCGATTACACGGACGTGGCGCCCGGCAGCCTCGCGCTGAACAACGCGGCGGACCTCTACCTGTACCCGAATGCGCTGTACGCCGTCAAAGTCGACGGTGCGGCGTTGACGGCCTGGCTGGAAAAGGCGGCGCACCGTTTCAACACCATCGACCCGGGGCGCACCGAACCGCAGGAACTCGTCAACGGCAGCTTCCCCAGCTATAACTTCGACACGGTCACCGCCCCCGGTCTGCATTACGAGATCGACGTGACGCGCCCGCCCGGCCAGCGCATCGGCAACCTCGAGTGGCAAGGCAAGCCGGTGGCCAGCGGGCAGGCGTTCCTCGTCGCGACGAACAACTACCGGGCGAGCGGCGGCGGCAACTTTCCGGGCCTCGACGGCAGCAAGACGGTGATCGCGTCGCCGGACACGAACCGCGACGTGCTGATCGCCTGGATCCGCGCGCCAGGTCCAGCTTGCCCGGCGGCGCGTGGAACACGACCGGCCCGGCCGTCGTCACGGG
>NZ_JBKYMO010000046.1:0-20441 GCF_047302915.1 Massilia sp. CT11-108
CCACGACGACGGGTTCGCCGGCCAGCGGCTCCAGCAGCTTGTTGCGCTGCCCGGCCGGATCGAAGCGGCGCCCCCGGCCGGCCGCGAGCAGGATGCCGACAACATGCGCGACCGGGGACACGCTCAAGCCGCCGCCAGGTCGAACGGCAGCTTGCGCAGGCGCTTGCCGGTCAGCTTGAACACGGCATTGGCCAGCGCCGGCGCCAGCGGCGGCAGGCCCGGCTCGCCCATGCCCGTCGGCGGATCCTGCGACGGCACGATGTGGACGTCCACCTGCGGCATGTCGTTCATGCGCGCCACCGTGTAGTCGCCGAAGTTCTGCTGCTCGACGACGCCATCCTTCAGCGTGATGCGCGCGCCCGGCAGCGTCGTGCCGAGGCCCATCAGCGCGGCGCCCTGCACTTGCGCCTCGATGGACATCGGGTTGACGGGCAGGTTGCAGTGCACGGCGGCCGTGACCTTGTGCACTTTCGGGCTGCCGTCGACGATCGACGCTTCGACGACGTAGGCGACGACCGTGTTGAACGACTCGTGCAGCGCGACGCCATATGCACGCCCTTTCGGCAGCGTCTTCTTGCCGTAGCCGGATTTCGCGACGGCGAGATCCAGCGCCGCGTGATGGCGCGCGTGCTTCGCGTCGATCAGCTTCTTGCGGTACGCGACCGGGTCCTGGCCGGCCGCATGGGCCGCCTCGTCGATCAGCGTCTCCATCACGAACGCCGTGTGGGTGGACCCGACGGAGCGCCACCACAGCACGGGCACGTTGGCTTTCACCGCATGCGCCGTCAGGTTCAGCGGCACGTCGTACGGCTCGCCCATGCCTTCGACCATCGTGGCGTCGACGCCGTTCTTGACCATCATCGGTTCGAACGCCGTGCCGGTGATGATCGACTGGCCGACGATCGTGTGGTCCCACGCGACGATGTTGCCGCCGGCGTCCAGGCCGATGTCCGCGCGGTGGATGTGCGACGGACGGTAGTAGCCGCCGCGGATGTCGTCCTCGCGGCTCCAGATCAGCTTCACCGGACCCGCATGGCCCGCCGCTTTGTACGCCTTGGCGATGTTGACGGCTTCCACGATGAAGTCCGACGTCGGCACCGCGCGGCGGCCGAAGCCGCCGCCCGCCATCATCGTGTTCAGGGTGACCTGCTCGGGCTTCAGGCCTGCCGTCGCGGCGGCAGCGGCCTGGTCGATGGTCTGGAATTGCGAGCCGACCCACAGGGTGCACGCGTCGTCCTTCAGGTCAACCGTGCAGTTGATCGGTTCCATCGGCGCGTGCGCCAGGTACGGGAATTCGTAGACGGCCGAAATCTTCCTGCTCGCGCCCGCGAGCTTGGACGTATCGGCCTTGCGGGCGACGGCGCCCGGCGTCTTCGCCAGTTCCGCGAACTGCGCCAGCTGCTTGCCGCTGTCGACTTTTTCGACGACGCTCGTGTCCCACTCGATGGCAAGCAGGTCGCGCGCCTGTTTCGCCGGCCAGAAGCCGTCGGCGACGACGGCCACGCCGCGGCCGCCCCGGTCCACCGGAATCTCCAGCACGGCGATCACGCCGCGCACGGCCCTGGCCTTGGCTGCATCGAACTTCGCCACCTTCGCGCCAAACACGGGTGGGTGCGCGACGACCGCGATCTTGGTGCCGGCCGGCTTGACGTCCAGGCCGAACTGCTGGCGGCCCGTCGACTTGGCGCGCGCGTCCAGGCGCGGCATGGGCTTGCCGATGTAGCGGAACGCCTTCTGGTCCTTCAACGTGACGGTCTGCGGCACCGGCAGGGCCATCGCCGCTTCGGCCAGCGAGCCATAAGTCGCCTTCTGGCCCGCCGGGCCGTAGACGACGCCCTTCGCCGTGCGGCACCGGGACGGATCCACCTTCCACTGCTGGGCGGCGGCCTGGACCAGCATCGCGCGGGCGCGGGCGCCCACTTCGCGGTATTGCGTGAACGAGTGGGCGATGGTGCCCGAGCCGCCCGTCATCTGGATGCCGAAGGCCGGATCCTTGTACACGTCGGCGGCCGGCGCGAGTTCGCCGCGCACCTGGCTCCAGTCGGCATCGAGTTCGTCCGCGATCACCATCGGCAGCGCCGTGTGCACGCCCTGGCCGAACTCGAGACGGTTGACCAGCACGGTCACCGTGTTGTCCGGCGCCACGCGCAGGAAGGCGTTCGGCGCGTAGACCGTCGGCTTGGCGGCATCGGCGGCGCGGGCGAAGCGGCCGCCAGTTGGCAGCACGAAGCCCAGCACGAGGCCACCGGTCGCCAGCGTGCCGGCTTTCAGGAAACCGCGGCGCGAGGTCGGGGCAAAGCGGCCGCCGGCGGGAGCCGCATTTTTCATCTGTTCGAATAGCATGCGGGCCTCCTTACGCCAGGGTTTTGGCGGCATCCTTGATGGCCGCGCGGATGCGTTGGTAGGTGCCGCAGCGGCAGATGTTGCCGCTCATGGCGTTGTCGATGTCGGTGTCGGTCGGCTTCTTGTTCACGCGCAGCAGGGCCGTGGCGCTCATCACCTGGCCGCTCTGGCAATAGCCGCACTGCGGGACGTCATGCTTGACCCAGGCGTCCTGCACGGCCTTGCCGACCTTGTCGGATTCCATCGCTTCGATGGTCGTGATCTTGTGGCCCGTGGCCGCGGAGATCGGCGTGACGCAGGAGCGGATCGCCTGCCCGTCCAGGTGCACCGTGCAGGCGCCGCACAGGGCGGCGCCGCAGCCGAACTTGGTGCCGGTCATGTTCAGGTTGTCGCGCAGCGTCCACAGGATGGGCGTGGAGGGATCGGCGTCGACCTGGACGTCGCGCCCGTTGATGTTCAATGTGAGCATGTCTTCTCCCTTGTTTTGGCTTGTTGGTGTAGTCGTAAAAAACCCGGCGGTGCCGGGCTTTTCGTTTTACTGCTTGAGGGCGGCCAGTTTGGCCTCGAGCGTCTTCTGGTCGACGGCGCCCGGAATCCGGCTGCCGTCCGAGAAGAAGATCGCCGGCGTGCCGGTGATGTGCAGCTTCTGGCCCAGCGCCAGCACCTTCTCGTTCGGCGACTCGCAGCTCGCCGGCGCGGCCGGTGCCGGCTTGTTGTTGATCATCCAGTCATCCCAGGCCTTGGCGCGGTCCGGGGCGCACCAGACATTCTTCGATTTCTCGAACGAGTCCGGCGACAGGATGTTGTACAGGAACGTGTAGATCGTCACGTTGTCCATGTTCTTCAGCGTCGTCTGGCGCAAGCGCTTGCAGTAGCCGCAGTTCGGGTCTTCGAACACGGCGATCACGCGCTTGCCGTCGCCCTTGACCTGCTTGATGGCGTCGTTCAGCGGCAGGTCGGAGAACTTGATCTTGTTGATGTCGTCGATGCGCTCGCGGGTCAGGTCGCGCGTCGTCTTGGCATCGTAGACGTGGCCGATGATGAGGTATTCACCTTTCTTGTCCGTGTACAGGATGTCGCCGGCGACGCGCAGTTCGTACAGGCCGGCGTACGGCGTTTCCTTGATCGACTCGATCTTGGCGCCGCCGAGGCGCGGTTCGATCGCCTTCTTGATGTTCGCCTCGACCGAATTCTGCGCGCCGACGCATGACGTGATCAGGCCGGTCGCCAGCAGGACGGCGAGCTTCGTTTTACCCATGAGTGAATTCCTTAAAGATGTGCCGCGTTACCTGCCCATCGCGTGGGCGATCAGCCGTCGCTTGACCAGAGGCAACTTATCCAGCAAGTTTAATCCTAAATTGCGAACCACGCGCACGGGCTCAAGATTTGCGCCGAACAAGCGCTCCAGGCCATCCGTGGCGAGTTGCATCAGCAATACGTCTTCCTTGCGCGCTCTCGCGTAGCGCGCCAGCAGGCGCTCGTCGCCGAGGCCCTGGTGGTCGTCGCGCGCGGCGAGCGTGTCGAGCAGCGCATTGATGTCGCCGAAGCCCAGGTTCATGCCGTGCCCGGCCAGCGGATGCACCGCGTGGGCCGCGTCGCCGATGAGCGCGACGCGCGGCGCCGTGATCGCGTGCGGGCGCACGAGCGCCAGCGGGATCGCCTTGACGTCTTCCGGCTGCAGCGGCTTCAGCAGGCCCAGCTTGTTCTCCGAATACTCGCCCAGGCGGATCGCCAGTTCGCCCAGCGATTCGTTCATGATCGTGTCCGCCAGCGTGTCCGGTGCGGACCACACGAGCGACACTTTATTCCCCGGCAGCGGCAGCAGCGCGACGATGCCTTCCTTGCACGTGAACCATTGATAGGCGACGTAGTGATGCGGCTTCTCACACGCAAAATTCGCCACGATGGCGCGCTGGTGGTACGAACGGTAATCGATGCCGATGTCGCACTGCCCGCGCACCCAGGAATCGCGGCCGTCGGCGCCGACCAGCAGCTGGGCCGCGAGCACCTTGCCGTCTTCCAGCTCGACCTCGACGTCTTCCGCGCTGCTCACGATGCGGCAGGCGCGTCCCGTGACGGTCTCGACGTTCTGGGCAAAGCGCAGCGCCGCGTCGAGCGCCTGGTTCAGGTTGCTGTCCTCGACGATCCACGCGAGCGAGCCCGCATGGGCGCCGAACGCATCGAACCCGAGATGGCCGCCCTGCTCCCCGTCGCCCTGCACGTCCATGGCGTCGACGGGCGCCACGCGCGCCATGTCGAGCGCGCCCCAGACTTTCAGCGACGACAATAACGTATGCGCCGTATGGTTGAGCGCGTACACGCGCACATCCCAGGGTTTTTCGGCGCCGGTCGACGCCTCCGGTGCATCCGGCCGCGCGGGCGGCACGAGCAAGGTGACGCTGTGCCCGGCCTGCGACAGGCCCAGGGCCGCCGTCTTGGCGATGGCGCCATTGCCGACGATGCAGATGTCGCTGCGGCGGGCGACGTTGCGATGATGTGCGGAGGAAGTGGTCTGTGTGCTCATGATGAACATTATAGACCGTCACCGTGGCCTGCTTCCTGCGAACGGGACGGGCATATCGTCCTGGCCGTTGCCAAAAAAACTGCTCGACAGGCCCTTGCAGCTTCGCAAACCCGTCGCTATAATCATGCCTCCTTTGGCCTGGTAGCTCAGTTGGTAGAGCAGAGGATTGAAAATCCTTGTGTCGGTGGTTCGATTCCGCCCCGGGCCACCAAAGTTTCAAGCGAAAACGCCGACCCCTAGAGGTCGGCGTTTTCGTTTCCGGCATCCGAAATCTTGCATCCGGTCTATTTCCGGTACAAAGCGGCGTTGAGGCGGCGGCATCAGACCCAATTGTCCAGGCTGGCTCATCCAATCTGACTAATCCACAGTATCGGTATCGATTAATTTTTATTCCGTATCAATACGTGACAGGCGTCCATGAAAATCCTCGAATACATCGAATTTTCCCCTCCGCGCAACAAAAACCAGTATGCCAGGGTACGAGAAGCGATCGAGCGCGACGACTTCCGCGCGGCCGATGTCAAGAAACTGACCAACCTTACGCAGGGCAAGTTTTATCGAGCAAAACTCGATTATGCCGACCGCTTGCTGTTCTCCATCGTCCGCTACGATGGCGAAACCTATGCCCTGATGCTGGAAGTGATCGAGCAGCACGCCTACGACAGGTCGCGCTTTCTCCGCGGGGCCAGTATCGACGATACCAAGATTCCGGCGGCCGATCTGGCCGAAGCCATCCGGGAAGCCGAGCCGGTGGGGTATGTGAACCCGAACCGGCCACAGGTGCACTGGCTCGACAAGGTCATTTCTTTCGACGATGCACAGCAGGCAGTCTATTTGCAAGCCACCCCCTTGATCATCGTCGGTAGCGCGGGAAGCGGCAAGACCGCGCTGACACTCGAGAAGATGAAGCAGGCGCAGGGCGATATCCTGTACGTGACACTGTCGGCCTACCTTGCCCAGTCGGCGCGCGACCTGTACTACGCGCATGGTTTCGAACGCGAAGGACAGGAAACGGATTTCCTGTCCTTCCGCGAGTTCCTCGAGTCGATCCGGATCCCGCAGGGCCGCGAAGCCAGCTGGCGCGATTTTTCCACTTGGTTCGCGCGCATGCGCCAGCAATTCAAGGGCATCGACGCCCACCAGGCATACGAAGAAATCCGGGGCGTGATCACCGCTGACGCCGCCGGCGTGCTGACGCGCGACCAGTATGCGGCGCTCGGCGCACGTCAATCGATCTTCTCGTCCGGCGATCGCACCGCGTTGTACGACCTGTTCGAAAAATACCGGGTCTGGCTGCAGGAGGCCCGGCTGTTCGACTCGAACCTGGTGTCGCACGACTGGCGGCGGCAAGTGCAGCCGCGCTACGATTTCGTGGTGATCGACGAGGTGCAGGACCTTACCCCGGTCCAGTTGGCGCTCGTGTTGCGCATGCTGAAGAAGCCGGGACAATTCTTGCTGTGCGGCGACTCGAACCAGATCGTCCACCCGAATTTCTTTTCATGGGGCAAAGTCAAGAGTCTGTTCTGGCACGATCCCGAACTGGCCGAACGACAGCAACTGCAAGTCCTGCGAGCCAATTTCAGGAACGGCAAGCAGGTCACGCGGATCGCCAACACGCTCCTGAAAATCAAGCACAGGCGCTTTGGCTCGATTGACCGCGAGAGCAATTTTCTGGTCGAAGCCGTCAAGCAGGATGAGGGCGCCGCCAGCCTGCTGACCGACAGCGATGCCGTGCGGCGCGACCTGAACGCGCAATCACGCCGCTCGACCCGCTTTGCGGTGCTGGTATTGCGCGACGAAGATAAGGCCGAGGCGAGAAAGCACTTCGACACCCCGTTGATCTTCTCGGTACATGAAGCGAAGGGCCTCGAGTACGACAGCATTGTCCTGTACCGCTTTGTTTCGGACAACCGCGCCCAGTTCGCCGCAATCGCGGAGGGAGTCGGGGAATCCGACCTTACCGGGGATGAACTGCAGTACGGCCGCGCCAGGGACAAGGGCGACAAATCGCTCGAAATCTACAAGTTTTACGTCAACGCGCTGTACGTGGCGCTGACGCGGGCTATCCACAATGTCTATCTGGTCGAATCGGATAAAGGACATCCGCTGCTGCGCCTGCTCGATATCGCAAACCTGGACGCCCCGGCGAAAACGGCCGCGCAAGCATCGAGCCTCGAGGATTGGCAGAAGGAAGCGCGCAGGCTGGCATTGCAGGGCAAGCAGGAACAGGCTGACGCGATCGAACGCATGATACTGAAGACGTCACCCGTCCCCTGGCCCGTGCTCGACGAGGCCAGGCTGCGTGAGACGCTGTCCAGGGTGTTCCGCGAACAGGTACCGGGCAGCAAAACCAAGACCCAGCTGTATGATTACGCAACCTGCTTCGACGAACCGATCCTCGCCTATTTCCTGGTGCACGACGCCGGCTTCGGCCAGGCACGCGGTTTTCCCATGCATGCCGTCACGTTTGGCCGGCGCCATTATCAGCCCTATTTCGCTCGCAATTTCAAGGACATCCTGAAATTATGCGATAAACATGGCGTCGAGCATCGGACGCCGATGAACCAGACGCCGCTCATGGCGGCAACGGCGGCCGGCAACGTTCCCCTGGTGACTGCATTGCTCGAACGCGGCGCCGATACCACGGCCGTCGACCACCTGGGCCGCAACGCGCTGCACTGGGCGATCGCGGCTGCGCTGCGCGACGATGAGTACGCCAAGGGGCCGTTCGGCGCGGTCTACCAGTTGGTGGCGCCAGCTCGCATCGACGTGATGGTCGGCGAGCGCCTCGTGCGCATCGACGCGCGCCAGTCCGAATACCTGATACTGCAAACGATGTGGGTGCTGTTCAAGTCGTGCTTCGGCAATGCGGACGCCAGCGACCGAGGCGGCTTCGACGCCGGGATGCTACTCGGCGCCTACGAACGGATGCCGGCTGCCGTACTGCCTCCCGAACGCAGGAAGCGGGCCTTCATCTCAGGCGTATTGGCCCGCAACGAGGTCGATCGCGACTACGCCTATAACCGGCACCTGTTCAAGCGCGTGGCAACCGGGGTCTACCAGTTGAATCCGGCATTGTCGCTGCGCAGTCGCGGTCCTGATGGCAGTGACGAATGGGTGCCGGTGTATTCAGCCCTCAACCTTCCTCTCGTCAAGGAACTGGCCGATCCGCGCTACGATCGGCATATCAATGATCTGCTCGGGCTTGCCGGACTGCCGCTCACGGCCGAGCCGATCATCCGACGCGCCGGACGGCAATGATCTTGTGCGTACCGACGTCCGTGAACGCCTCAAGCCCGGCCGCAACGGTCTTGATCGTCCACACAGGTGAGCGATACTGCGACGCTACAGTATTTTTTGACCAGATCCACCGCCAGCAAGCGGCTTACGACAACGAGGTAACTACAATGGACCCGAAGAATGATTTGCAACTCGGCATTTGCCAAGCCATCGAAACCCACCTGAGAGCCGAGTACGAAGCCATACCCGAACTGACTGATGCCTTGTGTATCGTGGGTCTCGACAATTCGATCATCGCAGTGAAACAAAAATTCGGCTTCGCGAAAAACGAGAGGGTGCTGAACCATCCAGCCATCGACGGCATCGTCGCCCACGTGGTCGAGATTGGCGTCCACAACATCGGCAAAGACAACGATCTCACGCTCAAGGATTATGTTGCCCTTATCACCTCGATCAAGAAATCGGTGATTCGCCATTCGTCCTTCGGGCCGTGCGCCTACTACGAGTTCATCAGGAACTTCGTCTGAGCTGTCACGCCAGGGGGCAGCGCAAGCGACCGCGCGCAGGAATGAAAATCCCTGTGTCGGTGGTTCGATTCCGCCCCGGGCCACCAAAGTTTCAAGCAAAAACGCCGCCCCGTGCAGGTCGGCGTTTTTGCTTTCAGGCTATCGATAATAAAACGTCATCCGTGGATGGCGTTTTATTCACCCCTGTTTTATTTAGCCTGCTTGCGACGACGCGAACGCAGCATTGCGCCGGCACCCAGCAACATCAGCGCGGCCGATGCCGGTTCCGGAACTTTCACCGGCGGGATAACCGCGCCAAATCCGTCGATATAGGCATAACCCGTGTGTGCGGACGGCTGGCAATCGGCAGCCAGAATCGACAGCGTGAAATCGTGGCCCGACAGCGACGAATCGATCGCGAGCTGTTCGATTTGCCAGGCCGACGTATAAAACAGGTCGCCATTCATGGTGAAACGGCTGTCGACGCCGCCGCCGCCGTCGCCGGCATTGTAGACGCGATTGATCAGGACCGTGCCCGTCGTATCGTCGGTCAGCGTGATCAGCAATTCGGCCGATTCATCGGCGGTGTGGCCGCCATTTTCCAGCACGGCTTTCCACGCGAAGAAGATGTTCGATTCGGTGTAATTCGTCACTTTCTGGCTGAGGACCGATGCATTACCGCCGTCCGAAGTGTCTTCGACACGATACGAGTACTGGCCCGAATAAACGGTCGAACCCAGCAACGAGCCCAGCAACGGATCGACCGTGCCAGCGGCGTTGACGGCCGAGCGGGTTGCCGGCCCCGTGTACTTGCTGCCGCCCGGCAGGAAAGTGGCGGGCGACAGGCTCGCATTCAGCGTATCCCAACGATACCCTTCCCCAGTCGTCCAGCCGTTTGCATTGCCATCTTCAAAACCACCATTGATAAAGGCGCCGGCGTGTGCGGTACCGGTAATGGCGGTGAATGCGAGGGCAGCGGCCAGCGCGAATTTTAATTTCATCTCTGTAGTCCTTTCAAGTCAATAAGAGTTATGGGTGCAACTAATGCACTGCGACACCTTAGCAATTCCTGTGCCACGCACTTATCTACTTGAAAGAAAATGGGTTTTTTAAAGCCGCATCGATATAGAACCTGTAACTGTTAAATACACCGACATTTAAATCGGGTAAATCGGCGATAGAATATAAAACATATGTATTCATTAAACCCGATACGGCTTCATATTATGTTCATCCTCTTATTTAATTAGGGAAAATCTCGATAATTTTAATCAACTCTTATATTCAACCAGCACGCCATAATCGCAATACCTCTTCCGCAATTACATCGGGAAATTCCTCCTGAAAAAATAATTTTCCTTTTGGAACTCGATATATTCCCTGCGAGCGCGGGAAAATACGGTCAAGATAAGCGGCATCCGCCAGCGGAAAGATCATGTCGCTGGCGCCCCATACCATCCGCACCGGCACCGTGGTGCGTTTGAGCGCCGCCTCGATGCCCGCCAGCGGATTCGGCGCGAGCGCGTCGTGGAATGCGTGATACTGCCTGCGCCGCAACGGCGTGCTCACCATCGGTGCCACGTAGTAGTCGATGATGTCGTCCGTGAGCAGCGCCGGATCGTGGTACGCGGCCGCGCCGAACGTCGCGCGCGCCAGGTTTCCGTCGGCCAGCCACTGCGCGGTGTCGTCGGCCAGCGTGCCCGCACGGGCCATGTCGAGCACCGGCTGGATCAGCGGCGGCGGGCTGTTGGGCTCCGTGTCGCAGTTCGTGAGCACCAGCGTGCGCACGCGCGCCGGAAAGCGAACCAGGAACAGCTGCGCGACCGCGCCGCCGCTGTCGGAAGCGACGATGTCGGCCTGGCCGACGCCCAGCGCATCCAGCAGCGCCGCCAGCATCGCCACCTGGGCGGCGGGCGCCACCGACTGGTCTGCGGGGATCTGCGAGTAGCCGAGGCCCATGAAATCGGGGGCGATGCAGCGCCGGTACGGGGCGAGGCGGTCGAGCGCCCCGCGCCACTGGAAGCCGTTGAGCGGCGCCCCGTGCAGGAACAGCGCCGCCGCCCCCGTGCCGCGCTCGACGTACGCGATCCGGCCGCACGGCAGGTCCACATGGCGCCGCGCGTGGCGATAGCGTTCCACCTCCGTCTGCGCCGCCTGCGCACGGCCGGCTACGACCGCTGCCGCGGTCACGTACAAGAAATCCCTGCGTTTCATGCTCGACTCTCCTTCGCTGCGTTGGACATGGAAGGATGCTAGCGACGCGGAGCAGGCCCGGCGCGCACCGGCGGCCGGCGGCGGACACAAACGGATGATTTCCTTGTACATTGGCGGGACGCGTACCGGAGGATCAGATGACCGACCGCCCATCTTGCTATCCCAGCCCAGCGACGGCCCCGCTGCCGCTCCTCGACGTGCTGACGTCGCCGGTGCCGTCGGGCCGGTTCGATTCGCCCGTGGACGAACGCCACGTGTTGTGCCTTCACCTGGGCGGGCCGGTGCCGGTGTCGTACCGGGCGGGCAAGGCCGAGCGGCAGGGCGTGCGGTTGCACGGCCAGTTCTGCGTCGTGCCGGGCGGCTCCAGCACGCGCTGGATCCTGGCGCAGCCGGCCACCTCGCTGCTGCTCCGGCTCGCGCCCGCGCACCTGCGCGCCACGGCCGACGACATGGGACGCGGCGCGCGCGCCTTCGACCTCGCGCCGGCGATCCACGTCCGCGATCCGCAGATCGAGCGCATCGGCTGGATGATGCAGGCCGAGGACCATGACGCCCACCCGGGCGGGCGGCTGTTCGCCGACAGTCTCGCGTCGGCGCTCGCCGTGCGCCTCGTCGCGCTGCAGTCGCGGTCGAGGACCGTGCAGGCACGGGCGCTGCCCGCCTGGCGCCTGCGCCACGTCATCGAATACATCGACGCCCACCTGGACCAGGACCTGACGCTCGCCGAACTGGCCGCCGTCGCGGGGTTCAGTCCTTCGCATTTCAAGGCCTTGTTCAGGCAGGCGACCAGTACGCCGGTCCACCGGTTCGTGCTCGAACGGCGCGTGGAACGGGCCCGCCTGCATCTGCTCGAGGGGCGGCTCAGCGTCACGGAAGTCGCGTTGGAAACCGGCTTCGCGCATCCGAGCCACATGGCGCGCTGGATGCGCCGCATCGTGGGATTGAGCCCGTCGCAGATCCGGGCCGGCTGAGGCGCGGCGAACGTCTTATGCGCTCAAGGGATCGACACGTCCCTCGGAAGTCATTTTTTCGATCACCCTGACAGCCGTCCCGCCGCCGGGAACGACCGCGCTGGCCAATTCCGATCCCAGTTCGAACAGCATTTCGCGGGTGGTGAACGCCTGCAGCGTTTCCTTGAACCACTGGCCGTTCTCGATGACTTCGCCGGTCAATCCATCGACTTCGATCACGCCGACCTTGTCCTCGGTCGTCCAGGCGAATTCGAAAGCGAACACGGGACGGTAGTACAGGTGGACCTTTTCTATCGTAATAAGATCTTCCTGAAACTCGTGCGCATGAATGGTCTCCGCGGCGAGCGTCTGGCGGATCTTCTGCAGCAGCATGGGCAAACGCAACTGCGGAACGACAGCTTCGGGCAGCTCGAGAACCGAGTGCTCCTGCACCTTGTATTTATTGATGTAGTTTGCCAGCGCCCCTTTTTTCGGATCGCGCGACAAACCGTCGAGGTGATCCTCGTACTTGATCTTCCTGTGCGAATATTCGACGGCCTGCATGCTGATCGTCCGCTTGTTCCCCTGCTCCGCGATCGAATATTCCTTCCCGTTGATGACGACCTTGTGCGCATAGGCGTTACCGATGTCGACCGGATAAATCAGCTCGCGCGAATAATCGACCGAACGGGTCGTCACCACGTGCCAGAACGGCTCATAGCGCAACACGTGCTTCGACAGCAGGACCGTTTCGTCCCTGGGGCGTTTGAACGGATTCAGCTTGGTCCAGAAGCCGAACGCATTCAGCTTTTTCTGGTTGGCCTGCTCGTTGGCGGCGCTTAATGGGTAGACCTGGTCGAAAACGAATACTTTTTCAGCATTGTCGATGTATTGCAGATGCTCCGTCATAGAAATCCCTGAAATTGTTGTCATGTTGAGCGATTGATTTCCCGATTCTGCCTGACGGAGCGGCACACTGTCGATACCGGGCAAGACGCGGCAGATACTGCGTCAAGGATCCGGCCACGCTGTTTCAATGCTTGCCGGTCTCCCCGAACAAGGAAAAATCCGGCAGCCTGCCCCGCGCCTGCAGGTCGGCCGCGTCGCCGATGCGCAGGATGGTCGCCGGCCGGCCGTCGAACGCGGGCCAGTCGGGCAAGCCCTTGCCGTTCGGCGTGCCCGTGCGCGCGAAACTTGCCCACGTGTCGGCCAGGCGCGCGGCCAGCTGGCGGTCGTATGCGGACCACGGCCGCGGATCCTGGCCGAGGTGATCGAACACGTACTGGATCTCCGCGCCATGCCCCGCTCCGCAGCCATAGCCGCACGGCGTCAGGGGTTCGGTCGGCCGGTGCGTGAAATAGTAGAGGTAGGGCCTGGCCTGGCCGTACTGCGCCTGCAGTGCCGCCCAGTACCACGTGCGCCAGCCCCACCAGTCGGTCGTGAGCCGGTCGATCGACGCCCTGGCTTCGGCATCCGTCGCACCGGGATACTTAGCCAGCACGGCGGTGGACGGCGCATGGCCCAGCAGCTTCGCCACGAGCGCCTTGTGGCTGGCGGCCGTGAACTTGTCGGTGCCGAGGATTTCCGGTGCGAGGTCCTTACCCTCTTCCGCATTCCAGCCCGCGAGCAAAGGCACGTCGTTCTGGCGATGGTTGCGGTACGTCGTCGTCAGGTCTTCGCGCAGCAGATGGCCGTCGACGATGGGATGCGGCGCCCATGCCGGTTTCTGCAGCGCGGCGACGGGCAGCGCGCGCAGGTCCGCCAGGCGCTTCGCGCCCACCGCCCTGGTGAACGCCACGCCCGCCTGTTCCGCGGCCGTGCGGTCGAACAAGGCGTTCTCGCTGGCGTCGATCGGCATCGCGAAGTTGCCGCTCTGCGAGATCGCGCGCTGGAACAGGCCCTTGGCCAGCGGTGACGCGACGAGCACGGCGACCGATTCGCCGCCCGCCGATTCGCCCATGATCGTGACGCGCGCCGGATCGCCGCCGAAGGCCGCGATGTTCTGCCGCACCCAGCGCAACGCCGCGACCTGGTCTTCCATGCCCTGGTTGCCCGACGCCTTGTCCGGCGACTCCGCCGTCAGCTCGGGATGGGCGAAGAAGCCGAAGATGCCGAGGCGGTAGTTGATGGTGACGACGACGACACCGCGCCGCGCCAGGTTGCCGCCGTCATAACCGGGCTGGGCGCCCGTGCCGCCGTAATAGCCGCCGCCGTGGATCCAGACGATGACGGGAAGCTTCTGCGCCTGCGCGGGCGCCCACACGTTCAGGTACAGGCAGTCTTCGCTTTTCGGATCCGGGATCCACGCCGCCGTCTGCGCGCAGGCCGGCGCGTAGGCCTGCGCGGTCTTCACGCCCTGCCACGGCACGACCGGCTGCGGCGCGCGCCAGCGCAGTTGGCCGACGGGCGGCGCCGCGAACGGCACGCCCTTGAATACGTTCACGCCGTCGGCCGCCGTGCCGACGATCCGTCCTCCCGTGACCTGCACCGGGTCCGTCACCTGGGCCGCCTGGGCCATTCCAACCAGCAGGCATCCGGCGACAACAGCCGCACCTTTCATGTCGTCTCCTCATATTTGTCGAAAAGACATTTTAGCGGCCTCGTTTTCTGGCAGGCCAGCGTGTCAAAAATAATTATCGAAATAATGGTTTTCGCGCTTGCAAACCGTCCGGCGCCGGGATAAAGTTATCGACATAATGATTATCGCGATAAGTAATTTACAGCGGCAGACCATCTGACCAGTTACCGGAGGAATCGAAATGAACCAGCCCATCGCCCGCACGCTGCGCAACGTCTTCGGCGCAGCCGCCCTCACCGTCGCCGCCCTCGGCCCGGCCCACGCCCAAACGTCCGACGCCTTCTCGTCCGTCAGGCAGATCGATGCGGGCGTGCTGAACGTCGGCTACGTCGACGCGGGGCCGGCCAACGGTCCCGTCGTGATCCTGCTGCACGGCTGGCCGTACGACATTCACAGCTATGTCGACGTCGTACCGCTGCTGACGAAGGCCGGGTACCGCGTGATCGTGCCGCACCTGCGCGGCTACGGCACGACCCGCTTCCTGGATCCGAAGGCCGTGCGCAACGGCGAACCGGCCGCGCTGGCGCAGGACGTCGTCGACCTGATGGATGCGCTGAAGATCGACAAGGCGATCCTGGCCGGCTACGACTGGGGTGCGCGCAGCGCCGACATCGTGGCCGCGCTGTGGCCCGAGCGTGTCAAAGGGCTGGTGTCCGTGAGCGGCTACCTGATCGGCAGCCAGGAAAGCGGCAAGCAGCCGCTGCCGCCGGCCGCCGAGCTGCAATGGTGGTACCAGTTCTACTTCGCCACCGACCGCGGCGCCGCCGGCTATGCGAAGAACCATCACGATTTCGCCAAGCTGATCTGGAAGACCGCGTCGCCGCAATGGCAGTTCGACGACCGCACGTTCGACCGCAGCGCGGCGTCGCTGGAGAACCCGGACCATGCCGCCATCACGATCTTCAACTACCGCTGGCGCCTCGGCCTGGTCCAGGGCGAAGCGAAATACGACAAATTGGAACAGCGCCTGGCCACCTTCCCGGCCATCACCGTGCCGACGATCACCCTGGAAGGCGACGCCAACGGCGCCCCGCACCCGGAACCGGCCGCGTACGCCAGGCGCTTCACCGGCAAGTACAAGCATGAACTCATCAAAGGGGGCATCGGCCACAACCTGCCGCAGGAAGCGCCGCGCGCGTTCGCCGCTGCCGTCATCGCCGTCGGCCACCTGTAATCCGCATTTCCTCATCTAATCGAAAGGACATACCATGAGCAAGATCGACAAGGTTCTCTACACTGGCAAGACCCGCACCACCGGCGGCCGCGAAGGCAGTGCAAAAAGCGACGACGGCCGCCTCGACATCACGCTGTCGCCGCCGGGCAGCCACGGCAAGGGCACGAACCCGGAACAGTTGTTTGCCGCCGGCTGGTCGGCCTGCTTCATCGGCGCGCTGGGCCACGCCGCGCGCGACCGGCACGTGACCCTGCCGGCAGACACGGCAGTCGATGCGGAAGTCGACCTCGGCACCGGCACCGGCACCGACGGCTATTCGCTGCAGGCGCGGCTGACCGTGAGCCTGCCCGGCGTGCCGCGCGACGTCGCGCTGGACCTGGTCCATGCCGCGCACCAGACGTGCCCGTATTCAAAAATGTCGCGTGGGAATATCGACGTGAACATCACCGTGGCGTAAGCCTGGAAACGACAACGCCACCGGTTGGTGGCGTTGTCATCAGTGGAAGAACAGGTACAGGATGACCAGCACGATGGCCGGTACGCCCATGATCCAGGCCAGGAAATATTTGCCCATGATCGTACTCCTTTCGTTTGCGATTGATCACGGGTTCAGGATGCCGCAGGCGGGCGCGGGCGTCCGTACGGTAATGCACGAAGCGCGCGTGCCGGCCTAGGGTTGCGCGAACAGCACCTGCAGGTCGTCCCGGCCGATGGCCGCCGCGAGCCCGCCTTCGGCATCGAGCACGGCATTGGCCAGTTCGCCCTTGCGGCGCTGCATGTCTTGGATTTTTTCTTCGAGCGTGCCCTGCGCGATCAGCTTGTAGACGAACACCGGCTGGTCCTGGCCGATGCGCCAGGCGCGATCGGTTGCCTGGTTCTCGCTCGCTGGATTCCACCATGGATCGTAATGAATGACGGTGTCGGCCGCGGTGAGGTTCAGGCCGACGCCCCCGGCCTTCAGGCTGACCAGGAACACGCTCACGTCACCCCGCTGGAACGCGCCGACGGGAGCGTCGCGATCGGCCGTGTCGCCTGTCAGTTGCACGAACGTGATACCGCGCGCGTCCAGCGCGGCGCCGATCAGCGCCAGCATGCTCGTGAACTGGGAAAACACGAGGACGCTGCGTCCCTCGCTCAGCAACGTGTCGAGCAGTTCCAGCAGCGTGTCCAGCTTGGCCGACCCCACCCTGGCGGCCGCGTCCAGCAGGCGCGGATCGCAGCAGACCTGGCGCAATTTCAACAAGGCATCGAGAATAATGATCTGGCTGCGCGCGAGGCCCTTGGCATCGATGGCGTCGCGGACCTTCCTGTCCATCGCCACGCGCACGGTCTCGTACAGGTCGCGCTGGGCGCCGTCGAGTTCGATGGGCAGCACGATCTCCGTCTTGGGCGGCAATTCGGTGGCAACCTTGTCCTTGGTCCGGCGCAGCATGAATGGTTTCACGCGGCGTGCCAGCAGGTTCTTGCGCTGGACGTCTCCGCGTTGCTCGATCGGCTTACGGAACACGGTATTGAACTGTTTGTCGTCACCCAGCAGACCCGGCATCAGGAAATGGAACTGCGACCACAATTCACCGAGGTGGTTCTGCACCGGCGTACCGGTCAGGCACAGGCGGTGGCGGGCATCGAGCAGGCGCACGGTCTGCGCCGCCTTCGAACGGCTATTCTTGATGTACTGGGCTTCGTCGAGGATGAGAAGGTGATAGCGGTGCCTGCGCAGCGCCGGCTCGTCGCGGCCCAGCAGGGCATACGTCGTGAGCACGAGGTCGGCGTCGCCGACCAGGTCGAACGATGCCTTCCTGTCCTTCCCGTGCAGGAGCAGCACGCGCAGGCCGGGCGCGAAGCGCGTCGCTTCGGCCTGCCAGTTGCCCATCAGGCTCGTCGGCGCCACGACGAGCGCCGGCGCATCGAGGCGGCCCGCCTCCTTTTCGGCGAGGATGTGGGCGAGCGTCTGGATGGTCTTGCCGAGTCCCATGTCGTCGGCCAGGATGCCGCCGAAGCCGTATTCGCGCAGGAACTGCATCCAGTCCAAGCCCGCGCGCTGGTAAGGGCGCAACTGCGCCGTCAGGCCGGCGGGCACGTCCACCGGCCGGATGCCGTCGAAATCGTGCAGCTTGCGGCCCAGTTCACGCAAGCGTTCGCCGCCCAGCCAGCGCAGGCGCGCGGCGCGCTCCAGTTCCGCCAGGCGTGCCGCATCCAGCGCCGGCAGCTGGATCTTCGCGCCGACGCGGTCGCCGAAATACAGCTCGCCCAGCGTGGCCAGGATGGGTTTCACACGGCCCCACGGCAGGGCCACGCGCGTACCGTCGGACAACGTCAGCGGCAAATCGTCGGTATCGGCACGGGCGGCCAGGGCGTCGATACCGAATTCGAGCGGCGTCTTGCGGATCATGTCCACCAGCAGCGGCAGCAGCGGATGGCGCGCGCCGCCGACGATGATGCCCAGTTCCAGGTCGAACCAGCCGTTGCCGTCGCCCTCGCGTTCATCGAGATCGGCATACCACTCGTCCACGTGCGCAAAGTCGTAGCGGAAATCCGGGTCGATCTCGATCGACCATCCCGCTTCGCGCAGGCGCGGCAGGCCGTCGCGCACGAAGGCCAGCCAGGCCGTCTCGTCTGGAAGGGACAAGGCGTCCGGCCAGTACTCGCGCATGGGCGAGTTCGCCGGCGCCGGCATGAAACCGAGCGCGGCCAGCATGTTGCCGGCCTCCGCTTCGGCCTTCCGGTCGCGCACGATCACGTCGACACCGTCCTCGCGCGCAATGCGCAGCACGGGCTCGGCGACGCCGTCCGTCGACATGCCGTCATAATCGAACGACAAGAACGCGAGGTCGCAGACGACCCAGTCGCGCCGCCCCGGAACGTCCTGGCTGTCGAGCACGAGACGCGGCACGGGCACGACGTCGTGCCGCTCGCGCACTGCCATCGTCGCGGGAACGGGCACGAATTCGTCCAGCCCCAGTTCGAGCAGGCGGCCCGCGACCCCGCCGCGCTGTTCCGCGATCAGCACCGGCGCCTGTTCCACGATGTCCATCAGGGCCGCCGACGGGACGCCGGCGAGCGCCTCCGGCACCGCCAGTTCGCCCACGACGAGATCGTCCATGTAGTACATGGGATCGGTCGGCAGGATCTGCACGCCCTTCTCGCCTCCGCTCATCTGCCAGCCCAGCAAGACGGCCTCGGGGTTGGCGGGATGCGCATGCCATGCAGTGCCGATGGCGCGCCGCCGACCACCCCCGTCGGCCTGGGCGCGCCCTGGCCCATGCGCAGCGCGGCCAGCAGGAGCAGCGGCTCCTCGTCCTCGCGGCGGACGAACGGCAGCCGATGCGTCAGCAGGTACAACGGGTCGTTCACGATGGTGGCCGAGCCGAAGCGGCCGGCCTCGTCCAGGTGCACGATGTACGGGTGCAGGCTCAGCGCCTTGTCATGGCGATCGGGCACGAGCACGTACTCGATCCTGAAGGCCTGCACCGACGGATCGTGCGCGCCCCGCACGTGGTTCTTTACCCTGGCCAGCAGCGCCAGCCAGCGCTCGGCCGCGAGCGGCACGTCGGGCGCGGCGCGGTCCAGCAGCGTCAGCAACACGGCCACGACATGCTTGCAGTTGTAGCTCATCGGGCAATCGCAGTCGCCCTTGAACTGGACGCCGCGCTTGCCGGTCGTCACGCGGATGGCCTGCCCGTAGAATTTGCCGCCGCTGCCTTCGACTTCCCCATGGATCGTCGCGCCATCGACGTCGATCGCGACGACGCGGTCTTCGCTGCAATAGGCTTCGCCCCGGGCAAAGGTGCGGGGATCGAACTGGTGTTTGACGTCGTCGCGTGTGAATTCCATGTGCGGGTGAACGATGGTCGAATCGAGGCGACATTATCCGCGATCGCCGCGCCACGCTCCACGGGCGACGTTGACGGACCTCAGGCCGGCTGCGCCACCCGCGCCGCGCGCGCCATGCGCCAGATCGTCGTGCCGTTCACGACCGCCATCACGATCTCGAGCGCCGTGCCCCCGATCGAGCCGGCGATGATGTTGTTCGCGATCCATAGAAAGGTCCCGCACAGCATCGCGAGGCGCATCGGAACGCCGCGCAGGAGAAACAGCGCGAGCGTGCCGACGCAGGACGCGCCCAGGGGCAGCCAGTCCGTCATGCGCGTGGCGAGCGTCAGGCCCAGGGCGAGGTTCATCGCGACGACGCCGACCGCCACCCACACCGAACGCGTGTACAGCGCCAGCACGGAGCGCAGCAGCGACATGGTCGTGCTGGCGACAGGCGTCGGGTTCCCGAGCAGGGCGAAGTGGACGATGTAGGCCAGGCATTCGCCGGCCATGAACAGCTTGAAGCGGCGGTCGTCCTTCTGCATCGCGCAGGCGACGCCGAGGACGAACGCGATGTAGCCGACGCATTGCGCCGGCGCGAACCAGTCGAGGGACATGGGAAACTCTTCGGGAAGGAGCGGCATTATAGCCCGCATCCTGGACTAGAATGTCCGGGCAGTCCTGACAACCGATGTCTTCCAAGGAGCTACCATGAAAGCATTGAAATTCGGTATCGCCTGTCTGTCCGCCCTCCTCGCCCTGTCCGCCCACGCCGCCGATCCGGCACCGGTCAAGAAGATGAACGGCGTCCTCGTCGACGCCCACGGCATGACGGTCTACACGTTCGACAAGGACGTCGCCGGCAGCGGCAAGAGCGCCTGCAACGGCCCATGCGCGGAGAACTGGCCGCCGGTGAAGGCCGGCGACGCGGCCGTGTCCGCGCCGTACTCCACCGTCACGCGCGACGACGGCAGCAAGCAGCTCGCCTACCAGGGCAAGCCGCTGTACACGTTCGTGAAGGACAAGAAGGCGGGCGACCGCGCAGGCGACAAGAAGATGAACGTCTGGCACGTCGTGACGGATTGACGGCCGCGCCGCG
>NZ_JBKYMO010000047.1:0-20227 GCF_047302915.1 Massilia sp. CT11-108
GGCCTGGTCGTGCAGCGCCGCGGCCGCGAGGGCCGCGCCGATGGCCAGCGCACCGGCCGCGACGATCATCTTCTTGCGTACGGAAGCCATGAAGGGAAGAAAGTTGGAGGAGGCGCTATTGTGGCCGCACGCGAATGACGGAATGCGGACGCCGCGATTACATTTTTGTCAGGTTCGGCGTGCGCATGGCACGGTTCGCTATCCTGTCGCTTCGATACGCTATCCGAATGCCTGGATGATGAGCTCATTGATCGACTGGATCCTGCACCTCGACACGCACCTTGCCGCGCTCGCGTCCAGCCACGCGGTCCTGGTCTACGTCGTGCTGTTCGCGGTGATCTTCATCGAGACCGGGGTCGTGATCCTGCCCTTCCTGCCGGGCGACTCGCTGCTGTTCGTGGCGGGAGCGATGGCCGCCCAGGGCACGTTCGGCCTGCCCGTCCTGGTGCCGCTGCTGGCCCTGGCGGCCATCCTCGGCGACAGCATGAACTTTGCGATCGGCGGCCAGTTGCGCGCGCGGATGCTGGACAAGCAGCGGATCCGCTTCATCAAGCCGGAGCACCTGGAGCGTACCCACGATTTCTTCGACCGGCATGGGCGCAAGACCATCGTGCTGGCCCGTTTCGTACCGGTCGTGCGCACGTTCGCCCCCTTCGTGGCGGCGCTCGGGCATATGGCTTACAAGACTTTCCTGGCTTACAACATCGCGGGCGGCCTGTTGTGGGTGGGCGCGCTGGTCGGCGCCGGGGTTGCTTTCGGTAACCTGCCATGGGTCTCCGAGCACCTGACCGTGGTCATCCTCGGCATCGTCGCTGTCTCGCTGCTGCCGGGCCTGATCGGCTGGCTCTCGGGAAAAAAACAGGGGGAAGCGAGCACGAGTCGCTGACAAGCTATGTCTCGGCTCGGTTTCGTCTGGACCGTCATGCCGACCAGCACAAGGAGGATTGACCACATGGAAAAAACCAAAGAACATCCTTTAGCTAAAGTTCCCGAAGTCACGCTGGGCTTCTGGATCATCAAGATCGCCGCCACCACGCTGGGAGAAACCGGCGGCGACGCGGTGTCGATGTCGATGAACCTCGGCTACCTGATCGGCACGGCCATCTTCGCCGTGGTATTCCTGGCGGCTGTCATTGCACAGATCAAGGCCAGGCACTTTCATCCCTTGCTGTACTGGGTCACCATCATCGCCACCACGACGGTCGGCACGACGCTGGCGGACTTTGCCGATCGCTCGCTCGGCATCGGCTACGCCGGCGGCTCGGCCTTGCTGCTGCTCTTGCTGTCTGGTTCGCTTTTCATCTGGCATCGCAGCCTCGGCTCCGTGTCGGTGAGCACCGTGAGCTCGCCCAGGGCCGAAGCGTTCTATTGGGTCACGATCATGTTCTCGCAGACCCTGGGCACGGCACTGGGCGATTGGACCGCCGATAGCGCGGGTATGGGCTATTCCGGCGCCGCCGTCGTGTTCGGCGGCACGCTCGCGCTGGTCGCGGCCGTGTATTACTGGACCCAGATGTCACGCACCATCCTGTTCTGGGCCGCGTTCATCCTGACCCGTCCGCTGGGGGCCGTGGTCGGCGACTTCCTGGATAAGCCCCTGGACCACGGCGGCCTGGCATTGAGCCGGTATTCCGCGTCGGCCGTGCTGTTTGGGTTCATCCTGACCAGCCTGCTGTTGTTCCGGCAACGGGCGGCCCGCGCCGCACACTGAACGCGGAAGGTGGATGTTCCGATGCTGAGAAGCGGACCGGCTTGAGCGTGCGGGTCATCCTGCGCGACCTGACAAAATTGTAATCTCCAGGTCGGATTGCTGTCATGTCCGGTCGGCCATAATGAGCGGCTGCCCTGCGCGAGCGTCATGGGCCAGCTGACGATCCACGGACATGAGAACAAGCTTGTTGACAACCTGGCTCCGCCCTTCTGCGGGCAGCCGCGAAGCCGGCGCAGTACGCTTCATCCTGGCGCTGGCGCTCGCCAACACGGCGTTGTTCCAATGGCCGTTGTATGCCCTGGCGGCATCCACCCGCGCAAGCTTCGACTGGAGCAGCGCGCTGGCGATCGGCACCCTGTTCGTATTCCAGCTGACGATTTCGCTGGGGGTGCTGGGCTTGTGCGCCCTCGTTTCGATCCGGCTTCTCAAACTGGCGTGCGCCGTGTTCGCCATCGGTAACGCCGCCGCCCTGTATTTCATCGTCCAATACGGAATCGTCATCGATGCGACGATGGTGGGAAACATCGTCAACACGAATGTGAAGGAAGCTTCGGAACTGGCGCATCCGAAGCTGCTCCTGTACGTGATTGCCCTGGGGCTCGTGCCGGCCGCGCTCATCCTGCGCCAGCGCGTCGCCGCTGCGCACCGTGTGCGCAGCGCCATGGTGCTCGTGCTCGCGCTGGTGCTGGGTTCCGCCTGGCTGTACGCGAATGCGCAGAGCTGGCTATGGATCGACAAGAACGCGAAGGCATTCGGCGGCCTGATACTGCCGTGGTCCTACGTGATCAACGCGGCGCGGTACTACAAGTCGGAGGCGGAGCGCCATCGCGTTGTGGAGCCGCTGCCGCCGATTACCGCCGAGCGGCCCGGCGGCATGGTGTTCGTGCTCGTGATCGGCGAGGCCGCGCGCGCGCAGAATTTTTCCCTGTTCGGCTATGGCCGCGAAACGAACCCCCGGTTGCGGCAGGACGGCGTGCTGGCCTACCCGGGGGCGCACGCCTGCGCGACGTACACGACCGCGTCGCTGCGCTGTATGCTTTCGCATCGCGGTGTGGACGGAATCTCCGGCAACGACGAACCCTTGCCGAGCTATCTCCATCGCCACGGCGTCGAGGTGATCTGGCGTACGAATAATTTCGGCGAACCGCCGCTGCAGACGAGCCGTTACGACACCGCCGACCAGATCCGGAAAGCGTGCACGCAGGATTGCGCGCGCCTCGACTACGACGAAGTGCTCCTGCACGGCCTCGATGCGATCCTGCACGACGGGAAGCCCGACACCAAGACCCTCGTCGTCCTGCACCTGGGCGGGAGCCACGGACCGCAGTACGCCAAGAAATATCCGCCCGAATTCGAGCGGTTCAAGCCGGCCTGCCAGAGCGTCGACCTGCAGAAATGCAGCCCCAGCGAACTGGTGAATGCCTACGACAACACGATCGTGTACACGGATGAGGTCCTGCACCGCGTCATCCAGCTGTTGAAGTCGGCGACGGCCAGGCCGAGTGCGATGCTCTACATGTCCGACCACGGCGAATCGCTGGGGGAGGGCGGCCTGTACCTGCACGGGGTGCCGATGGCCATCGCACCGGAGGTGCAGTACATGGTCCCGCTGCTGGTATGGACGTCCGACGAATTCGTACGGCGCGGTGGCACCCTGACGACGCCGCAGCGTTTCCGCAAGCCGCCCTCCCACGACGTCATCTTCCATAGCGTCATGGGAGCGATGGGCTTGCGCAGCGCAGTCTATGTCCCGGAAAACGACCTGTTCCAATTTATCACCCAGCCATGAACGACCGATCGATATTCCGTCTCGCCTATACCGAAGTCCGGCGTCCGCTCGCGCTCGTCGCCATCCTGCTCGTCGGGATCGTCCTGAGCGCGGCGTTTCCGAGCAAATTGGCGAGCTATCCGGTGTTGCCGGCAGGCACCAGCGTTCCCGCGGAGGTCAGGTTGACCGAGAACTATGTGCGCTTCGTCCCGACCGCCGTACAGATCGTATTGCCGCTCGTGCTGGGCGATAAAGTCGGGCTCGTCCAGCTGCTTTACGTGGGCGTGTCGACCACCGTCGTGACGCACGGATTGAAGCATTTTCTCGATGACAGATGGGTGGATCGCACCCGGCTTGGCCAGCGGCCGAATGGCGGATCAATCAACATGCCGTCCGGACATTCGTCGATGGCGTCGTGCGCGGTGTATTTCATCGGCAGGCGCTACAGCCTTTGGCTCGGACTGTTGCTCTCGGTAATCGTTGCGATGACCATGTATGCGCGGGTCATGCTAAATGCGCATACCATTTCCGCGGTGATCGCCGGGGCCCTCGTGGGATGCCTGACCACGGCATGGTTTACCTCGCAGAAGTAGTGGCTGTGCGAGCAGCGCGCCCGGGACGAACCTTCCCGAGTTTCGCATGCTCGCCAGGGCGGCTCTCGGCGTGCAACTGTGGCCGACAGGCACGTGACTGGCGGGCATGCACCGAACTCATCTCGTATGCAGGGTTCGCGGGCCGTCGGCAGATCCCATTCGCGTTACCATGTCCGTAATGGCCCAGAGCGCGATGGCGAGCACGATCGGGAATATCGATTGCCTGATGCCGGTTATTGCCAGTCGCGTATCAATGAATTCCGCGTGGTATCCCGGATGGTACTAAGCCGAACGTGCCGTTAAAACGCTAGTCGATTCATGGGCTTAGCTCAGCCATTTATGATCGAATGGGGAGTGAAGAGTCGTCGTAACTAATTTTTAAGTAAGATTTGGCGAGCCGTTGATCGTTCAGGTTGGATGATCAACGGCTTTTCTATTTCTTCACGAGATAAGGCGCGGTCGCGACCATGCGGCTTGCGACCCGGTGCGATGCCGGAGTCGTCAACACCGCGTCGAAGCGCGGTACTCACGCGCTATGCTGAGCAGCCATTGCTTGAACGGCTGAAGCGAAGGCGCGTTCTGCTTCGATTCGGGATAGACAAGGTAGTAGCCCTTGTCGTTGAGCAGTGACATCTCGTTGGGCACGATCAGTTCTTTGCTTGCCAGCTCGGCCAGGACGAAGAAGCGGGGCACCAGCGCTACCCCGAGTCCTGCACGCGCGGCCTCCACCAGCATGGAAAATAATTCGTAGCGTTGGCCGCTCATGCAGTCGACATCGTGCACGCGCGCCTGCGCCAGCCACTGGCGCCAGGCATCGGGGCGGGCCGATTGATGCAGAAGCGGCAGCCGTGCCAAGGCCGACGGCGCCAGGGACCCTGACCCGTTCAGCAGTTCCGGACTGCATACCGGAACCATTTCTTCGCCAAATAAATGCTGGGTGATGGCACCTGGCCATACGGGATTGCCGAAGTGGATGGCCGCGCTGAACGGCGTATCCGTGAACAGGAATGGCTCGGAGCGGGTCGTGAGGTTGAGCGTGATATGCCCGTGTTGCGCGTAAAACTGCGGCAAGCGCGGGATCAGCCAGCGTGTCGCGAACGTTGGAATCACCGCGAGCTCGAGGATGCCCTCGGCGCCGCTCCGGGTCGCGACCGCGAGGGTGTCGCGTTCGATCCTGTCCAGGTTGTCGCGCACCTGTTTCGCATACGTCTCGCCGACCTCGGTCAGGCTGACACGCCGCCTGACGCGGTTGAACAGGGGCAGTCCCACGTAGTCTTCCAGCGTTGCGATCTGCCGCCCGATCGCGCTGGGCGTCAGCGCCAGTTCGTCCGCACTGCGGGTAAAGCTCTGGTGCCGCGCCGCCGACTCGAACGCGATCAGGGCTTCCATGCTCGGGAGTTTTCTTCTCACCGTTGTTTCCTCAAACGCACAATGTCGCGCATTTTTATCGTTTGTGCCACAGGGTCTTTGAACGAATACTAAGCACTGCTGCAAGTCAATCTTACGTACTTCGAATTTTCGCATTGCGAAACTGCTTTGATGTTTGCGTTGAATCAAAGCATTGCACTGCCAGTACGCAGCGCCATCGCAAATCATCAATGGGACATGGAGGAAGACATGCTAGTCGAAGTTGCCGCACCCCGATTCAAGCCCTACACCCGACTGACGATCCAGCAGGCGCCGCAATGGGCGGCGATGCCCACGCATTTGCAGGAAGCCGTGCTGGTGGTATCCCGCGTCCTGCCGTTCCGCACGAACCAGTATGTGATGGATGAACTGATCAACTGGGACAATGTGCCGGACGATCCGATCTATCGCCTGACGTTCCCGCACGAAGACATGCTGGCGCCGGAGGACTATGCGCTGCTGCGCGACCTGGTGCTGGTCAAGCAGGACGAAGTCGCCATCGAACGCGAGGTGCGCCGCCTGCGGCTCGGCATGAATCCGCACCCGGCGGGCCAGATGACGCACAACGTGCCGTCCATCGACGGCGTGCCGCTGCGCGGCCTGCAGCACAAGTACAAGGAAACGGTGCTGTTCTTCCCCAGCGCCGGCCAGACCTGCCATGCGTATTGCACGTTCTGCTTCCGCTGGCCGCAATTCGTCGGCATGGACGACCTCAAGTTCGATGCAAAGGAATCGAACGAACTGGTCAGCTACCTGAAGCTGCACCCCGAAGTGACGGACGTGCTCATCACCGGCGGCGACCCGTTGATCATGAGTACCCGCGCGCTCGCCGGCTACCTCGAGCCGCTGCTGGCGCCCGAGCTGGCGCACATCCAGAATATCCGTATCGGCACCAAGTCGGTCTCGTACTGGCCGCACCGCTTCGTCACGGACAAGGATGCCGATGAACTGCTCCAGCTGTTCCGCAAGGTGGTCGACGCCGGCAAGAACCTGTCCGTCATGGGGCATTACAACCACCCGGCCGAACTGCGCCCGGCGATCGCGCAACGCGCCGTCAAGCGGATCGTCGGATCGGGCGCCACGCTGCGCATGCAGGCGCCGCTGATCCGCCACATCAACGAGGATCCGGCCGGCTGGGCGGAATTGTGGACCACGGGCGTGCGGCTGGGCGCCATCCCGTACTACATGTTCGTGGAGCGCGATACGGGTCCGAGCCACTACTTCCGCCTGCCGCTGGCCAAGGCCTACGAGACCTTCCAGGCGGCTTACCAGCAGGTGTCGGGACTGGCGCGCACGGTGCGCGGGCCGTCGATGAGCGCGTTCCCCGGCAAGGTGGCGATCGACGGCATCGTCACGATCGGCGGTGAAAAAGTCTTCGCCCTTCAATTCCTGCAGGCGCGCAATCCGGACTGGGCGCGGCGACCGTTCTACGCGAAGTTCGATCCCGAGGCCACCTGGCTGGACGACCTGGTGCCGGCCTTCGGCGAGGTGCGGTTCTTCTTCGAGACCGAGGAAGAAGAACCGCACCGCGTGATCCCGATTGCCGCGCCGCGGGTGCATGCCCACGCCGCCACGGCCGGCGATGGCGCAGGGGATATGGACACCATGAGCACGGGAACCTGACATGACGCGCTTACTGCATCGGCAAATCCATCATGCCTATCCGCGCGCCGTCGGCGGCGAGGGCATCCATCTGATCGACGCGGCGGGCAGGCGCTATATCGACGCCAGCGGCGGGGCGGCCGTGTCCTGCCTCGGCCACCAGCATCCGGCGGTGCTGGCCGCGCTGCACGCGCAGCTCGACCAGGTGGCCTACGCCCACACGAGCTTCTTCACGACAGACGTCGCCGAGGCGCTGGGCGAGGAATTGCTGGCCCAGGCGCCGTCCGGGATGTCGCACGTGTACCTGGTGTCGGGCGGCTCCGAGGCCGTCGAGGCGGCGCTGAAGATGGCGCGCCAGTACTTCGTGGAGCGCGGCGAGCACCAGCGCCGCTACTTCATCTCGCGGCGCCAGAGCTACCACGGCAATACGCTCGGGGCGCTCGGGGTCGGGGGCAACGCTTGGCGGCGTGCCCAGTTCGCGCCCATCCTGGTCGACAACCACTACATCGATCCCTGCTACGAATACCGCTACCGGCACCCGCATGAGACCGGCGAGGCATATGGCGTGCGCGCCGCCGCCGAGCTGGAGGCGAAGATCCACGAACTGGGTGCCGCCAACGTCATTGCATTCGTGGCCGAAACGGTCGTCGGCGCCACCCTCGGCGCCGTCCCGCCGGCACCCGGCTACCTGGCGCGGGTCCGCGACATCTGCACCGAGCACGGCATCCTGCTGATCCTCGACGAAGTCATGTGCGGAATGGGACGTACCGGCACGCTGCATGCTTGCGCGCAGGACGGCGTGGCCCCCGACCTGATGACGGTGGCGAAGGGCCTGGGCGGAGGATATGCGCCGATCGGCGCGACGTTCGTGGCCAGGCACGTCTACGACGCGTTCGCCAAGGGTTCGGGGATGTTCCAGCACGGTCACACGTATGTAGGCCATCCGCTGGCCTGCGCCGCTGCGCTGGCCGTGCAGCGCACGGTCCGCGAGGAGCGCCTGCTCGACAACGTGCAGGCCCGCGGGATCCAGCTGGAGCAGGCCTTGCACGTGCGTTTCCGCGATCATCCCCATGTCGGCGACATCCGCGGCCGCGGCTTGTTCTGGGGCGTCGAACTGGTGGCGGACCGCGGCTCGAAGCTGCCCTTCGATCCGGGACGGCGCCTCCACGCCGACATCAAGTCGGCGGCCATGCAGCGCGACCTGATGGTGTATCCGATGGGCGGAACGATCGACGGCCGCGCCGGCGACCATGTACTGCTGGCGCCCCCGTTCATCTGCGACGCCGCGGCCATCGACGCCATCGTCCTGCGGCTGGGAGAGGCTATCGACGCGGCCATCGCCGGCCGGCGCGCAGGCGACCATTGACCACCGCATCACTGAAATGCAAAGGAACGACACCATGTCCCGTATTCCCTATGCGGCGCCCGGCCCGGAGGCGCCGCAGGATCTCGTCGACGCCATCCTCGCCCGCCGCGGCGGACGCCTGCTGAACCTCGACCGCATGCTGCTGCGAAGCCCGGCTTTCGCCAGGGGCTGGAACGCCTTCCTGGGCGAGGTCAGGACCGGCCTCGGCTTGTCGCCCAGGCTGCGCGAACTGGCCATCTGCCTGGTGGCCGTCCTGAACGGTGCCGATTACGAGTTCCACCATCACGCCCCCGAGTTCATGAAGGCCGGCGGCACCGCCCAGCAACTGGCCGCGTTGCAGCGGCTCGAACACGGTGTGCCGGACCCGGCCCTGTTCGATGCGAGCGAACGCGCCGTCGTCCGGCTGACGTTCGAGATGACGCGCGACGTGCGCACTGCGGACGCCACGTTCGCGGCGGCGATCGCCGCGCTGGGCAACCACCAGCACGTGGTGGAACTCGTCGGCGTGATCGCCACCTACAACATGGTGTCGCGCTTCCTGCTCGCGCTGCATATCGAGCCCGAAGCAGTGGCGCCCCGACCATCCCGACCCTGAAGAGGCAACGCAATGACGTACGTGGTCACCGAAAGCTGCATCAACTGCAAACATGCCGATTGCGTGGAAGTCTGCCCCGCGGAAGCCTTCCACGAAGGAGCGAACTTCCTCGTCATTCATCCCGAAAAATGCATCGACTGCGAGATGTGCGTGAGCGCCTGTCCGGTCGACGCGATTTTCTTCGAAGCGAACGTGCCGCTGGAACAGAAGGAGTTCGTCGCACTCAACGCCCACTACGCGGCAGTCTGGCCCGTCATCCTGGACAAGAAGCCGGCCATGCCGGACGCGGGATACTGGCACGGCCGGCCGGGCCGGCGCCAGCTGCTCGATCCGGCGCCGGCGCCGGCCTAGTATCGCGACCCGGCAAAGTATCGAACAGGGCATGACTTCGGCTGTGCGATTGACATTTTTAGTGGGATCAGCACGTTACCCCGGCTGTTGATCATCGAAGGGGGAGCGAGTTTCCTTTCTTCGTCTTGGCGGGCTTTTTTCCAGAAGGATGCATGCCAGTGCCGGCGCGGCGCGCGAGCGTCATGCCCAGCACCGCGCCGGCGCCGAGGCAGAAGGCGATGCACAGCGCGGCGGCGACGAAGGCGTGCGCGATCGGCGCCGGGTCGTCCCGTCCACCGAGGACCGTGTAGAAGATCCCGCCGATCAGGGCCACGCTGAGCGCGGTGCTCACCTGCCGCCCCGCCCGGACGGCGCCTACGGCCTGGTGATCGACGGACGAAGGGTCCGGCAAGGCACGATCCCTGGCGGACGTGTCCTGCGCATCGACCCGTCGACATGGTCCTCGGGCACGGCGCCGCAGGCAGAGGTCGAGGAAGGGCGGCCTGGCCTGTTGCGCTTCGCCGACCTGCCGGCGGGCAGCAAGGAGGTGGAAATCTGGCTGCCTCACGACGAGGCCACCGAGCTCTTCACCTTGCGGAGCAACGCAGCGCTGGACGCTTCCGGGCACAGTGGCCGAAAAACCTGGCTGCATCACGGCAGCTCGATCAGCCACGGCTCCAACGCCCGGCATCCGACGGGCATCTGGCCGGCCATGGCGGCCCGTCTTGCCGGCGTCGATCTGGTCAACCTGGGCTTGGGCGGCAGCGCGCTGCTCGATCCCTTCGTGGCCCGCACCATCCGGGACCAGCAGGCCGACTTCATCAGCCTCAAGCTCGGTATCAACGTCGTCAACATGGATCTGATGCGCCTGCGCGGTTTCGGTCCGGCCGTGCATGGCTTCCTGGACACGATCCGCGAAGGCCACGAGGCGACACCACTCCTGGTCCTGTCGCCCATCCTCTGCCCTATCCATGAAGATACGCCCGGCCCCTCGCTGCCCGTTTTTTCGGGCGGACAGTTGGTGCGACACACGCGCTGATGGGTGAGCGGTTTGCCGCCGCAGCCTTCGGCGAGGGCGGCCATTTGCTTGAGACCGACTACCACGTGGACTGGATAATATTGCCGCTGTCGAGGCTGGCTGCATCCTTGAATGCTGTCCCGCTGTTGGTTACCGTGTTGCCGCTGATCGTCCAGTTTTTCGGACCGCCTGCAGGTTCCGTGCCCTCGGCCGTATTGTCTGCCAGATAAACAGCGACAAATCCCGGTACGGTGTTATTCGAGATGGTATTGTTGCTGACTACAGTGCCGGTGCTGCTGCCCAACAAAATGCCGCGCGGGGAGACAGGAGAGAGCGACGCATTGTCACGAATCGTGTTGTTCTCGATTGTCGTGCCTTGGGTGCCGTATTCAACCGAAATACCCAGGGTATTGCCGACCAGATCGTTATCGTGGATCCAGTTATAGACGCCAGTCTTGTCATGGGTGGAGCCGGAATTGCCCAGCGCGATGGCCGCACGCTGCGAATTGGTGATCGGGTTGTTGGTGACCTCGTTGGCGTATTCGTCTTCACCGTGCAGATCAATCGAGTCGAGTCTGGTGCCGTCGAAGTGGCTATTGGTAATCAGGTTATTGTGCGCCCAGTATTGGACAATCACGCCGTGGCGAATATATGGCGCCACAGTCGTATTGTTGTCGAACTTCACAAAATAAGTGTCTTTCAGCGGGTTACCCAGGAAAGGGTTGGTGCCGGCATCCAGGTGGGAATCACCGGTGATGACAAATCCGTAACCTGCTCCGCCCCCGCCGACATCGGTGGCATTACGGGCGATCGAACTTTTCACCAGGATGTCATGCGAACCGCCGCCAATACGCACGCCGATGCGGTCGAACTTTTCGCACACGACGCTGTCGATCGTGACATTGTAGGTATTCTTGCCGGTCGCAATCATGTTGAGAGGACCTCCGGCAGACGGATTGTTGTGCGCCGTATCGGTGGAATAGGTACCAGCCCAGGTCGAAGTGAACGTCAGATGGCCCACCACGATATCGTGCAAACCGATGATGGTCATGGCCGAACCGGCCAGGGAAAGGTCGGATTTGATGATGGCACCGTCGCGACTTTGCCCCATGATATGGACCCCGCTCTTTTTCAAAGCGATGGTGGAAACGTTGTACGTTCCGTTCGGAAAATATACGGTGCTCCCAGGTGCGACATCGGCGAGAACGGCATCGATGGCTGCCTGGTCACTGCTCGCGTTATCGGCCAGATCAATGTTCTTGCCTAATTCGGCTGCCCGGGTGACGACATTGACGATCGTGGGTGCGGCGGCTGGAGCAGGAATCACATGGAGAGTGCCGTCTGATTCGCGCAGACCGGGATTGCCCGGCGGGACTGTCGTGGCGATGGTGGATAACATCCTGCTGGTCCCGGTGCTGCTGACCGTATTCCCGGCACCGCAACCGGCAACCAGCATCGTCACGGTCAAGCCTGTACCCACTATGTTGAAATTCAGATTCTTGATATGCATTGTCGCCTCCAATCGTTTTATCGGTCCTTGAGTACGCGGTGTGGAGAAACATTGGCCAACAATGGTTGGCCTACTGCTTGAGGTAAGGTTTGATCGACGGAATCGCTGCCGTCAATTCCGCCTGGACGATCCCGGCGAAAAAATCCGCGCCCTTGGCCCCGACGTGGGTATAGTCGAACGCCCGTTTCGGTGCGCCGGCGACTTCGACGCCGTTCGGATTGGAGGAGACGGGTTCTTGTTCCGGCGGCGCCACCGCCAGCGTGTCGGCTTCTTTCGGACCCATCGCCTGCACTGCAGCAATGCTGTCGGCATGCAGGTCAAGGAAGACAGCCTTTTCGCGAGCCGCGGCCACGCGGGTGGCCTGAGCCCAAGGCCCGAGTGTGTCTTTCAAATAGGGGCCCTTGAAGGTCCGGCGAGCGAGCGGCGAGACCAGGACCGGCACGCCGCCGAGCGCTTTTGTCTCGCTCGCGTAGCGCGCCATATTGGGCCCGAACCCGGTCACGAGGTCGGTCGAGCGCTCACCCTTGCCAGGCTGGTCGTTGTGTCCGAACTGGATCAGCACATAGGTGGCGCTGAAGGCGTTCCCGTCGCGCAACAGGGTCTCGACTTCGGCCCAGCGTTGTTCCTTTCGGAACGTTGACGTGCTGCGGCCACCGCGCGCCAGGTTGATGCACTTGACGTCGGCAACAAAGCGCGCGCACAGGGCGTCACCGTAGCCGCTCCCGCTTGCCATGGTCGAGTCGCCGACGAGGATTACGCGGATAGGCCTGGGTAGGTCGGCGGCAGCGGAAAGATCGCTGCAAAGTACCAGGGCAATCGATACGAAGAGAGTCGAGAAGCGTCGTGACATGGTGATCTCCCGAATGTAGAGGTCGTCGTTTACCGCGTGCCGATCACCATCTCGTCGAGGATGGCCAGCCCGGTGCGAGCCAATCTACAGGATAAATCGTTCGGGTGCAACGATTTAGTGCATCGATTTAGTTGATCGGCAACGGCGCATGGTTGCAGCCAATTCGTATGGGAAGAATGTGCCGGTCATCATGCCGGCGAGGAAACTTACGCCGGTTTGGCTGGCCGCGATCGCGTCATGATGTCCTCATGTCGCGCTTGCAAGTTAGCGCGAGGGCGGCGCGGTCGATGCCCGCACGATCAGCTCCGGCGCGAACAAGGCGCCGCCGGGGGCGGAGGCGGGCGCCAGGATGCGCTGGACCGCTGCGTCGGCCATGGCCTGGATCGGCTGGCGTATGGTAGTCAGCGCCGGATCATGGGCGGCCGCGAAAAAAATGTCGTCGATGCCGATCAGCGAGCAATCCGCGGGAATCCGCTTGCCCAACTGCTTGAGGCCGACCCCGACGCCGATTGCCATCATGTCGTTGATGGCAATGGCCGCGGTCGGCCTGGAGGGCGCCGCCAGGATGCGCGCCGCGCTGCTGCGGCCCATCCCGAACAACTGGGTGTCGCCATGCGGGTCGCTGGGTATGTCGGACGCGTCGGTAATCAACAACTCGCCGCTGATGCCGGCTTCGGCGACGGCGTGCTGGAAACCGCGCACCCGCTCCTGCCGGTTCAGGGTGAAGGGCGGGGGCGTCAGGAGCGCGATCGCACGGTGGCCGAGCGCGGCCAGGTGCGCCACCGCGATCCCGGTGGCAGCCGCGTTGTCCATCGAAATGGTGTTGATGTGGGAATGGCGCTCGTCAGTTTGCTTGATGTCGAACGCCACCACCGGACAGCGCGCCGCAATCGATGCCAGGTGATCGGTGTCGCTGAGTGCCGAGCCGGTGATCACGCCCTGTACGCCATACGCCAGCAGGTCTGCCGTCAGAGTGCGCTCGCGCTCCGGGTCGCGAAATGTGCTGAAGGTCATGACGTGACAATGGTAGCGCGCGGCGGCGGCCTCCACTGCGCAGGCCAGCGCCCCGAAGAACTGGTTGGCCAGCGACGGCACGAGCAGGCCGACCATGGCGGCGACGCCGGTCTTGAGCTGGCGCGCGGCAATGTTCGGGCGGTAGCCCAACTGCTTGATCGCCCATTCGATTTTGGCCTGCGTCTCCGGGCGCATTTGGCCCATCCGGTTGTTCAGGTAGTTCGAGATGCTCGAGGGGGATACGCCCGCCAGGCGCGCGACGTCCTGAATCTTTGGTTCGCTCATGGTTTCTCAATCGGCTCAACATCCGGCGCACAGCATTGTCGCCTGGACAACCGCATTATAGTCCATGGTTCTAGTAAAACGTTGCAAATGAGAGCCCCGCGAAATGCAGCGTCATCCGGCAGGACACCTTGAAACCGATTGCATCAACCTGGCGAGATCCCCCGAGACCGATTGATGCCCGGTTGACGCGAACACGATTTGACAGTAACCTGCGCTGCCGCTACTAAATCGTTACAGTAAATCGGTTTAGTGTGGCAGAGCGTGGGAATCTCATACAAATTGAAAGAAGCAACGAATGAACGCACCTGATCGATACGCGGTGATCGGCCATCCGGTCGCCCACAGCAAGTCACCCCAAATCCATGCCGCGTTTGCCGAGCAGACCGGACAGAATCTCACCTATGAGCGCTTGCTGGCCCCGCTGGACGGCTTTGCCATCTCCGTGCGTGGTTTCGTGGCGCAGGGCGGCAAGGGTCTGAGTGTGACCGTACCCTTCAAGCTCGAGGCGCACGGGCTGGCCGACACGCTGACCGGGCGCGCCCGTGCGGCCGGCGCGGTCAATGCCCTGCATATCGTCGATGGACGTATCGTGGGCGACAACACCGACGGCGCGGGCCTGGTGCGCGATATCGAACACGGCGCAGGTGTCGCGCTCAAGGGCAAGAAGGTCCTGATGCTCGGCGCGGGCGGCGCGGCGCGCGGTGCCATCCTGCCGCTGCTGCAAGCGGGCGCGGCATCGCTGACGATCGCCAATCGCACGGCGGCGAAGGCGGCCGGACTGGCTGCGGGGTTTGCTGCACACGGGACCATCCTGGCCCGCGATTTTCATGCCCTGCAGGGCAGCTTCGATGTCGTCATCAACGCCACGTCGGCCAGCATGGACGATCAGTTGCCGCCAGTGCGCCCTGATGTGTTCGCGTCCGGCGCCCTGGCTTACGACATGATGTACGGCAGGGAGCCAACCGTGTTCATGCGCTTTGCGGCCGAGCACGGCGTAGATACGCGAGACGGCCTGGGCATGCTGGTCGAACAGGCCGCGGAAGCCTTTCTACTGTGGCGCGCAGTGCGCCCCGACACGGCGCCGGTGTACGCCGCACTGCGTGCCGGCGACCAGCGCACCCCGCCGACAGCGGAACCATCGCAATGAAGCGGCTGCCACCGTGTCGACCGCAAGCATCCCTCACGGTGCGGGCACCGGGCAGGTGGCATTGATCATATCGACTATTTAACCGGACCAAAACATGACTCAAGCAGTATCCCGCAGCACATTAGACACCCTCAAGACCGTCAGCACCGCCACCCTGACTTCCTTGCTGTATAAACGTGGCTTTCGCAATGTGTTCATCCAGGGGGCGCGCCCGCTCAAGCCCGGGCAGCGCCTGGCCGGACCGGCTTACACCTTGCGCTATATCCCGTCGCGCGAGGATCTGGACGGCATCGAGACCTTCCGCGACCCGCGCCACCCGCAGCGCGTGGCGGTCGAGGAGATCCCCCCTGGCGCGGTGCTGGTCATGGACTGCCGCGGCGATGTCTCGGTGGCGTCGGCCGGCAGCATCCTGGCCACGCGCATGCAGGTGCGCGGCGCGGCCGGCATTGTCACCGACGGCGGATTGCGCGATGCCAGCGGTATCGCCCGGCTCGCTATGCCGGCCTGGTGCTCCGGCGCCTCGGCGCCGACCAATCTGATCCGTCACCATGCGCTGGACCTGAACGCGCCCATCGGCTGCGGTGGGGTCCCCGTGTATCCCGGCGACATCATGGTCGGCGATGACGACGGCGTGGTATGCATCCCGGCCCACCTGGCCGAGGAGATCGCGCGCGACGCGCTCGAGATGGAGCGTTTCGAGGACTTCGTGCTCGAACAGGTGGCGGGCGGCGCATCGATCATCGGCCTGTATCCCGCAACGGCGCCGGAGACCTTGCCGCTCTATGAAGCCTGGCGGGCACGCCGCGGCGCCGAATAACCACGACACCCGGCGTGCGGGGAAACGGGCTGGGCGAACAGTGGCGTTTCCCTGGATGCGGCGAACCGGCGCTTCAAACCATCATGCAAGGATCCACATGACTCACATGACAAACACACACGGCGTCGACATGGTCGCCGGCGTTCGCTGCAGCGTGGGGGAAAGCCCGCTGTGGTGCGCCGACCAGGCCGCATGGTACTGGGTCGACATCCTGGCCAGGACGATCTGGCGCCTGGATGCGGCGTCGGGCCGGCTCGACACCTGGCAAACGACGGAAATGGTCGCATCGATCGCGCTCAAGCAAAGTGGCGGCTTGATAGCGGGCATGGAGAGCGGCATTTTCAGCCTCGAACTGGGCAGTGGCCCGATGGCTGCCGAACAGAAGCTGGCGACGCCGGCCGGGGGCCTGGATCCCGGCATGCGTTTCAACGACGGTCGTTGCGATCGCCAGGGGCGATTCTGGAGCGGCACCATGTGCGCGGATATTGCCGCCAACCGGCCGCTGGGCAACCTGCATCGCTACACCGCGGAGCACGGCGTATCGGCGCCCATCGTCTCCGGCCTCCTGGTGCAGAACGGCCTGGCCTGGTCGCCCGATGGGCGCACCATGTATCTGTCCGACTCGCACCCCCGACGCCAACTGGTGTGGGCATTCGACTACGACGTCGACGAAGGCATGCCGGGCAGGCAGCGCCTGTTCGTCGACATGAATGCGTTTGCCGGGCGGCCGGATGGGGCGGCGGTCGACAGCGACGGCTGCTACTGGATCTGTGGCAATGATGGCGGGTGCATCCTGCGCTTCACGCCGGATGGAAGGCTGGACAGGCGCATCGATGTACCGATGTTGAAACCCTCCATGTGCAGCTTTGGCGGCGCCAGGCTCGACACCCTGTTGGTGACGTCCATCTCCGCCGGCAAGGTCGAGGGGGACGATTGGGCCGGGGCGGTCGTCATGCTGCGCCCCGGCGTCACGGGCGTGGCGGAAACACCGTTTCACGGTTGAGTGCGCCGATGCCGGGCGAACCCGGCATCGATGCGGGCACTGTAACGTTACAGTCACCCGCCGTGGAAAAGCTGCCGCCCGTTCAGAACGAGTAGGTCGCTCGCAGGTTGAACGCGCGGCCCACCGGACTGGCTTGCCCGCTGAGGTAACCCTCGTTGCGGTAGTTCGCGGCCGGCGGGTCGCGGTCGAACACGTTGTTCACCCCGCCCATGATCGACCACTTGCGCGAACCCGTGTAGGCGAGCGACCAGTTCACCAGCAGGTAGGGGTCGATGCGGTGGTAGAACAGGGAGCCGGCGTTCAAGTCTTCAAAGCTCTGCCGGTACTGCTCCGACAGCGTCGAGCTCCAGTGGCCGCCGCTGCTGCGCCATTTCTGCGACGCCGTGTAGCGCCAGCGGTAGGTGAACACGTTGGCGTCGAGCGGGCCGAAGGTGTTGACGCTGTCGATCCAGGGGCTGTCGTTGGTCAGGCGGGTGCGGAAGCTGTGCACGTAGGTGCCGTCGAACTGGACGCCGAAGGTGCCCCAGCGCGTGCGCGGCAGCGTGTAGGTGGCCGTCACGTCGATGCCGTCGGTGCGCTGGCCGCCCATGTTGTTCAGGCGGTCGTCGATGTACAGCAGGGCGTTGGTCTTCGGATCGCGTACGAACAGGCTCGCGTATTGCGGCTGGAACAGCGTGGCCTGCGCCATCTGGCCGATTGCGTCGCGCAGGCGCACATTCCAGTAGTCGAGCGAGACCAGCAACGACCTGGTCGGCGTGAGCACGACGCCGAAGTTGATCGTACGCGACTTCTCGGGCCCGATCGAGGGGTTGGCGCCGGTGTTGATCGGGAGCCTGGCGGTGCACACCGTGGTGGGCGAATAGCCGGGCAGGGCGGTGCCGCCCGAATTGCCGCCTGGCGCGCCGCCCGGGCACAACAGCGGGTCGTTGTAGGTCGTGGTTGTCACGCCGGTGGGGCCGTTGACGGCGCCGAAGTAGCGCTCGCCCAGCGTCGGCGCGCGGAAGCCCGTGCCGACCGCGCCGCGCAGCATCAGCCAGCCGGACGGCTTGTAGCGGAAGCTGATCTTGGGATTGGTGGTGCTGCCGAAGTCGTTGTAGCGGTCCGTACGCACGGCGATGTCGACGTCCAGTGCCTTGGTCAGCGGCGCGTCCAGTTCCACATACATCGACGCGACGTTGCGTGACGCGTGTACGTCGAGCGCGGCGGTGGCGGAGCCGGTCTGGCCGCCGGACAGCGCGACGGTTGGCGGCACGAACGAGCGGCCAAAGTCGTGATAGGTCGTGGCGCCGGCGGCGACGGCCAGCGGGCCGCCCGGGAGCGGCATCAGTTCCCGGGTGATGGTGAGGTCGGCGCCGGTCAGGCGCGTCAGTCCCTTGCCCGCCAGTTCGCCGTTGGTCGAGATACTCGCGAGGTAGGCTTTCCCCTTGTCGTCCTGCAGGCCGAAGGGATTCAGCACGCCGTTGGCCACGCCGGCCAGGAGACCATAGCTGTTGACGAAGCCGGAACGGAATGAGGAATTGGTCGCGTAGACCGCGTTCCATATACCGACCTTGTAGTCCCAGGCGCCGAGGCGGCCTTCGTCCTCGAGCGTCACGCGCGACTGCGACTTCTGGTAGTTCAGCACGGTCGGGCCGAGGTCGCCGATCAGCGACCAGGCCAGCGTCAGCGTCTGGTCGGTGATGCCGGCCATCGCGGGCGTGATGCCCTTGCCCGGATAATACGGGCTGCCCGGCGTGATGGTGAGGGCCGGGAAATTCTGGATCGAGGCGTCCAGGCCCGTGGTCGGGTTCTTTACCGGACGGACATAAATCGTGGAATACAGCACCGTGGCCGTCAGCTTGTTGTCCTCGGATAGCATCTTCGAGCCCTTGAGGAATAGCGAGGACTGCTTCTTCGCCGTGGTCAGCGTCAGCGTGTTGGCGTTCGCGATCGCCGAGCAGGTGTTGCTGGTGCCGGGCTTCGAATACGGCGGCAGGCAGCCGCGGTCGAAATAGGGGTTGCCGGTGATGGTCTTGTTGCCGACCTTGGTCGAGCCGTTGGCCAGCGTGACGTTGGCCGGCACCGCGTTGGTGCCCTTGGTCAGGTGCGGTGCCGCGAAGCCGGCGCTCATCAGCCGTTCGGTACTGGTGATGTTGGGGCGGGCGTCCTGGCCGAGCGGAATGTTGTTGTTCAGGTCGCCTGTGACGTAGACATTCCAGCCGTCGCTCGATAGATTGCCCTTGCCGGCGATGAAGGAGAGCCCTTCGGTCTCGCCGCCGCCGCTGCGCTGCGGCACGCTGCCCTTGACCGTGAACGAGGCGCCGCTGTACGCCTTCTTCGTGACGAAGTTGATGACGCCGCCGATGGCGTCGCTGCCGTACACCGACGAGGCGCCGTCGCGCAGCACCTCGGTGCGGTCCAGGGCGCTGACAGGGATCGTGTTCGGGTCGATTGCGCTGTCGGACAGGCGCTTGCCGTCGAGCAGGACGAGGGTGCGTGCGGTCCCGATGCCGCGCATGTTCGCGCCGTTGCCGTTGCCGGCGCCGGTGGCCGGCTCGTAGTCGGCCGCGGTCGACATCGACATCAGGATGTCCGCAACCGTGATCGCGCCTTGGGCGACCCAGTCCTCGGCCTTGGTGACCGTGACCGGCAGCGCCTGGTCGGCGGCGGCGCGCTTGATGCTGGAACCGGTGATCTCGACTTTGCTGACCGTGTCTGCGGCCGGCGTTTGCTGGGCGCGGGATGCGGGCGCCAGGCCCAGCAGGGCCAGGGTGACTGCCGCGGCGATCGGTGCGCGGGTGAACTGGCGGGGGTGAATTATCGTATGCAAAACCTTATCTCCTTGGTGTTGTAGTTGGTTTATTGAGCAGTGCGCGCAGCCAGCCACGTTTCGAAGCGTGCGCGGGTCTCGGGTGCCGTCGGCGGATACAGGCCGATGATGCTGGCGCCGTTCGCCACTTCCTCGAGCACGAAATCCTCGAAGCGCTCCTGCTCGGCGCCGTCGCGCGCGACGTCGTGGGCCAGGTGGGCCGGGATGCAGACCACGCCATCGTCGTCGCCGACCATGATGTCGCCCGGATAGACGGCAACCCCGCCGCAGCCGATCGGCGCATTCAGGTCGAGCGCATGATGGCGGATCAGGTTGGTCGGCGCCGACGGGCCCGAGCACCAGGCCGGCATCTCCAGGCGCGCGATGCCTGCCGCGTCGCGCAGGCCGCCGTCGGTCACGATG